>CAZYHH010000228.1:0-5338 GCA_964647295.1 uncultured Pseudomonadales bacterium | reverse complement strand
CCACTGAAACGTCATCAGGGACTTTTGTACGCGGCGGTCCCCCTATTCTTCGGGTATTCAATAATGTAGTGGGCTCACCCAGAAAGGTACTCGTAGTCTGCCGAGACCCTATGCCGGAGCGACTCATATTCATACCCGCGTTTCGGGGCATCGTATTAAACACTTCCTGCCCTTCTAGAAAAAATAATCGTTTCTCGGGAAAAAATGTTTCCCATGCAGAGAGATTTACAACCACGTCGTCAGACTCGACCACACCAAAATCAGGATTCGCGGTGGCTGTTATCTGCACATTGGTCGATGGCCTCCAAGAAAAATCAGCCCCCGCGCGGTATTCCTGGTTTTTGGCGATTTCGTCTGCAGTAACCGAAACATTTGGAAAGATTTCAATCTGACGCCTAGGAAAGACTCCAGGAGAATCCATGGTACCCAAAGCAGTCATAAATCGAGGAGAAGATTCCGGCAATGCGGGCCAGCTCCAGCGTTCATCGATATGCGCGACCTTTCTATCTACCCAAAAGCGCAGAACCCTATCTCCTTCTGTCGAAGGCATTGCCATCATAGACCAGGGCAAAAATAGTTCCGCACTCCACCCGTTCTCAGTTGTCGATGTCGAACTATCCCAAGGACCATCCCATTCAGCAGAAATTGTTCGTTCGGGCGCGACCTTTCCGTCCCGCACGGACCCCCCAAGATTTACCGTAAACCAGTAACCGTAGAGGCCCTCACCCGATGTATCTAATGTGATCCCCCAGCTATCGCGATTTAACTCGGCATCTCGACTAGATAACCGCGCCACCTGAGTCTCCTTAGGTTGTTCTAACTTTACGCCGATATACATGCCTTTTTCGGTATTAAAAAACCGCATATCCGTTTTATAGCGAGGATTGACCAATGTATCTGGCTCACTCACCAACATGTTGTCGTAGCTACGCATTTGGTCCCAGATAGCTTCGTCGAGAATGCCGTCCAAGACTACATTCGCTTGTTCTTCATCGACCTTTGAAACGACTATCCGGACTTTATCACCGACAGTGCTCATCACCAGTTGCCGGTTTTCTAGCGGCGAAGCTAAGGGCCCAGAAGATTTTGACTCTTGCTTTATTGAATCCATTGGAAGGGCTTCAGGCCTCGAGACATTTTCCGAATTATCGGGTTGAGTTGGTATAGCAACGATTTCAGACTGAGTAGAGCCGGGTACGGAGGTGACGTTCAACACCCAGGCCCCCTCAATACCATAGCGTTTAGCATCCAGTACAAGTTCTCTGCTGGACTTTTTACTGTCTCGATAGACTAGAGTTCGATAATGAGTGATGCCTCTGATTTGCGCGCTGACGACGTCAACCCGAACACCCATCATGCGTTCTAGCTCAAATCTTCGACTCTCTGCAAAGTCTTTGTTAACAAAACTGCCAAATACTACTGCTTGGGAATCAGCTTTCGTCGCGGCTGACCAGCATAGGAGCAACATAGCAAATAGACCGATTCTAGTTACCAGCATAGGTAACCCTCCCCTTTGACCTTAGTATAAACTTATTGGCTCTACATTCGAAATGGTCATAGTTTGATCTGGCTCACTTGTATTTTGATTATGCTGAGCATCGCCGCGCTCTCATTCTTGCTTACTCGCGGGAAAGTCTCAGATCGCGAAGGGTTTTTCCTCGCCGGCCGTTCACTCACGGGACTGGTCATAGCAGGCTCACTCCTTCTAACCAATATCTCGGCCGAACAAATCATCGGCCTGGCGGGCTCGGCTTACGCGTTCAATATGAGCTCAATGGCCTGGGAGGTCTTGGCGGTCATCGCAATCGCGATCACGGCAATGGTCCTACTTCCTCGCTACCTAGCGATCGGATTTACCACGCTGCCAGAGTTCTTGGGTGCTCGTTTTAATTCGGCCGTTAGACAAACAACCGTGGCGCTCTTTCTCTTAGCATATGGCCTGATCACGATCCCATCTATTCTTTACAGTGGGACCATCGCGATTATAGAAACCTTTTCAGACGACCTATCCGGTAACGTTGGGACCGTCCCGGTCATGCTGTCGATTGCGTTGATTGGAGCCGCCTACTCTGTCGCAGGTGGATTGAGGGCCGTGGCGATCTCGGACGCGCTCAACGGCATCGGTTTGATTTTTTTTGGCTTCCTGATCCCTGCACTTGCTCTAGGCACTCTTGGAGACGGCAGTATCGGCGAAGGTTGGCGTGTCCTGACCAGCGCACAACCAGAAAAATTCAACGCAATTGGCGCAGAAACCGATCCCACTCCATTTGCCACCTTGTTCACCGGGATGATATTTGCCAATCTCGCTTATTGGGGGACCAATCAGTACGTGATTCAGAGAGCGCTCGCGGCCAAGAGCCTGGCTGCAGGACAACAAGGCATCCTAATCGCAGGATTTTTCAAACTCCTGATCCCCATATTCATCATGCTCCCCGGGATCATAGCCTTTCATCTTTACGGGGACGGTTTATCGTCGATGGATCAGGCCTATCCCCGGCTGATCAAGGAGGTTTTGCCGCCGTATCTGATGGGGTTTTTCCTCGCCGTGCTACTGGGCACCGTGTTCAGTTCGTTCAACAGTCTCTTACAGTCCACTGCCACCCTGGTGACTTACGATTTGGTTATCCCCAATACGAATAGATCGTTAAACGACCAAACACTGATCCGGATTGGTCGCTATGTTTGCATTGGCATTACCCTGCTGGGGTTAACGATTGCCCCCTTATTACAGGAGGCTCCCGAAGGCCTCTGGCAGTTGATTCGAAAATTTTCTGGGTTCTACAATATCCCGATTATCGTGATCGTTCTAGCCGCGCTGTTTATACGAACAAGCTGCTCCAAAGGCGCCATAACAGTCATCGTATTTCATTTAATTACTTACAGTTTGGTTACCTTTGTAATCGATACCCATCTGCATTTCATTCACTGGTACGGAATCCTATTCATCGCTGAGATGCTGATCATTTTGTCTTTCAGGGGACCCGCACATTGCGGTAGCACAAGCACCAGTCCGGTCGACCTGACGCCCTGGCGCTACCGATGGCCAGTTTGCTTTGCTTTGGGAGTCTGTATCGTGATCCTCTATTTAGCTCTGTCACCGCTCGGTATCGCGAGTTATTAATCGCTCAGAATTTTTGAATATTGAGTCCTCAGTAAATTCTTCTGAACCTTCCCCATGGTGTTGCGAGGAAGCTCAGAAACATTTACCAGCGCCTTGGGTTGTTTGAATTTTGCGAGTTTGTCCAGGAGCTCGGCTTTTACAAAATCCAATGAAATTTCTTCGTTTTGAGGTACGACCACCGCAACGACTGCCTCGCCAAAATCAGTATGTGGCACCCCAATGACCGCACACTCCTGAATACCTTGTAGGTCATCGATGATCGACTCAACCTCTTTCGGATAAACGTTAAAGCCACCAGAAATCACCAGATCCTTTGCCCGTCCGACGATACTGACCCTACCTTCACCATCTTGCACGCCCATATCTCCAGTAATGAAAAATCCATCCTCTCTTATTTCTTCCTGAGTTTTTTCCGGCATCCTCCAATAGCCCTTAAACACGGCAGGCCCCGACACCTCGATCATGCCCACCTCTCCTCGGGGCACTTCCTCTCCAGAGTCGTTAGCAATTCGAAGCAACAGCCCAGGCAGGGGAAACCCGACTGTCCCGGGAACTCTCAGACCGTCTAGCGGATTTGAAGTATTGATAATCGTCTCGCTCATCCCGTAGCGCTCTAATATCTCTCGGCCAGTTCTCTCTTTCCACTCCTTAAATGTAGTCTCTGTTAACGGCGCCGAACCTGAAATGAATACCCTGACGCTCTTTACGTGATCTGGGGTCAGGTTTGGCTGTGAGAGCAACCGTGTATAAAAGGTTGGGACCCCCATGAGTACAGAGCACTCAGGTAGCTTATTAAAGACTTCTTCCACTTCAAATTTTGGCAGGAACACCATCGATGTCCCGTTCAACAAGGCACAATGGCTGGCGATAAAAAGGCCATGCACATGGAAAATCGGTAACGCATGCAGTAGAACATCGTCATCTCGCCAACCCCAGCAATCGGTTAACGCAACCGCATTGGAATAAAGATTTCCGTGCGTCAACATCGCACCTTTCGAAAGACCCGTAGTCCCCGAGGTATACAAAATAGACGCCAAATCGGCCGCATCACGATCTATCACATCCATCGGCGTCGCCTGTGGATCAATGGAGTCGGTCAGCGATCCTTTGCCATGGGCATCTAGTGTAAAACTGCGTACATCGGTCCGCTCGCTCTCGCCCACAAATAAAGTCGGCTCACCATCATTAACGAAATAGTCTAATTCGCTCGGGGTGTAAGCCGTATTTAGCGGTACATAAACGCCTCCCACCTTCAACGTCGCAAGATAAAGCGCAAGGTTTTCGGCGGACTTTTCTACCTGAACAACGACACGATCTCCTGGTCCAACACCGTTTGTCACCAGAACATGGGAAAGATCATTAACGCTCTTCAAAAGGTCACCGTAGGACCACTCTTGATCGGTTAGGAACAGAGCCGTTTTCTGCGAATTCTTTTGAAATGTTCTTTCTAGTTCTTGATAAAAATTAGTCATGACTCAGCGATCCAAAAATACTGATTGATAGCCTTCACAGCGATCATAACGACTTCATGTGAAAGCGCTAGACCTTAACGGTTAATATCTACCAGGCCTTCAAATACAAAAACCTAAAGCGCTCATTATTTAGATCCCGCCGAAGAGAAGGCCAGAATTTAATTTTTTCCTTTATACTGGGTTACAGACGACCACCTAAGTGCTATGCAAAATAATCATTATCTGATCCCAAAAATCACAAAGCCCTTCGACGTAGCTATTGAACTGCCAGGAAGTAAGTCAATCGCACTTCGGCAAATGGCCATGTGTGCAATGAGCGTGGGGAAATCAGTCCTTCGCGGGATACCTATCTGCGATGACAGTTTAGCCATGGCGAGTTGTTTGGAAAAGCTGGGGCTCTCAATAAACTTTACCGATACCGTTATGGAGATTACCGGACCCATGAATCTTACCGATCCGGTAACATTAGACGCCAGAATGAGCGGGGCCTCTGCTAGACTCCTGATCGCCTTGGCAGCATTGCGGTCAGGTGTTACTCACATCGATGGCCACAAATCCTTACGTGCTCGCACCAACCAACCGCTTCTCGACGTACTTGAGAAAGCCGGCTGCAAAATCGAGTCTTCCAACGGCCACCTACCCCTTTCAATAGAGGGGCCCATCAAGCCGGCCCCAGAATTGATTATAGACGGCTCTATCTCCAGTCAATACGTCACCGCTCTGTTGATAATTTCGGTAGGGCTAG
>CAZYHH010000227.1:0-5342 GCA_964647295.1 uncultured Pseudomonadales bacterium | reverse complement strand
ATTAGAGGTTATGATGTCTTATACCCTGTTTATCATCAAACATCGTCTCAATAATCATCGTTTTTTTTGCCGCAATGGATGAAACCAGTTCCGTGTGAATGCACAATAGGCATCATGAAATATGTTTTATTTGATCGCATGATTCCAAGCAATGGCTTATGGCATTGGCACCCTACTAAACTGATTGTTTTACTGGTGGGGTGTCTAACCAGTTTTCTTTCAATTGCGGCAGATGATTTTTTACAATCCAGCCGAAGTGCCGCTCAACTAGAAGAAGGAGAGCCGGAATTTTTGTCGGTCTCGGATGCTTTTTCTCTCAGTCTGCGCTATCTAACTCCTAATATTGTTGAAGCAAGCTGGGATATCGAAGAAGGATACTATCTGTACCGGCATCAATTTAAGGTATCGGCAGCTTCGAATGGCGTCGAAATTGGGTCAATAGAAATTGCGCCAGGTAAACGCAAAGTAGACGAGTGGTTCGGCGAGGTTGAAGTTTATTACTCCCAAGCAAATTTAAGTTTTGAGATTTTCGGGGTGAGTGAGGAGGGAGTTGCAGAGTTTAATCTCACCTTTCAGGGGTGTGCGGATGCTGGCCTATGTTATCCCCCGGTTACCAGACGCTTTTCGCTTGAGGATTCTAGTTTTATTGAGCGATCGAATATTACGGAGAGGTCCCCAGCGATTGAAAAACGAGAGGAACAAAAGTTAGCCGATGCGTTGCTCAGAGAATCAGTAATGTGGAGTTTGTTTTTATTCTTTTTAGGGGGGATCGCGCTCGCGTTCACGCCCTGTGTCTTTCCTATGATACCGATCTTGTCGAGCATTATTGTCGGAGAGGGAGAGAACTTGTCTCGGTATAGAGCGTTCACTTTGTCAGGGGCTTATGTAATCGGAATGGCGGTAACCTATGCCATTATCGGCACCCTAGTCGGGCTGTTTGGTGCCCAACTGAACCTTCAGGCCGCATTACAAACAACCCCGGTGCTAATATTTAGTGCTTCTTTATTTTTAGCTCTTTCCTTTTCGATGTTTGGTTTCTACGAGTTGCAGTTGCCCTTGAGTTGGCAAAACAAGTTAAACGAATTAAGTAATCTACAAAGTGGAGGTAAGCATCTATCGGTCTTTGTGATGGGTGCGATTTCTAGTTTGGTTGTCTCGCCATGTATCTCTGCGCCGCTCGTTGGTGGTCTGTTATATATCTCGCAAACGCAAGACGCAGTGCTTGGTGGCGCCGCGCTGCTGAGTCTCGGTTTTGGTATGGGCGTTCCTTTGCTCGCGATCGGGATGGCAGGGAGTTACTGGCTGCCGAGAGCGGGCGCCTGGATGGAGCAAATTAAGGGAATCTTTGGATTTCTATTGATTGGGGTGGCGATTTGGTTGATAGAGCGATTAGTGAGCGATGCGATCAATCTAATTTTGTGGGGGTTTTTGCTAATTGGTGCGGCTATCTATTTTGGGACTTTGGAGCTGCGAAAAAGAAGCGGCGTTGATAAAACGATTCAGTTTGTCGGGGTGATCGCGATGCTTTGGGGCGTATCTTTGTTAGTCGGCAGTGGGTTGGGCAGCAGGAGTGTGCTAGATCCTTTTGAAGGCCTAAGAAGGTCATCTGCAGAGAGTCTTGTTGGTATCGATAATCAATGGAAAACTGTTAAGACGCTCAACGAGATCCTAGATTTCATTGCAGCGAGCGACAAGCCGGTTATTTTAGATGTTTATGCGGACTGGTGTATTTCCTGCAAAGTAATGGAGCAACACGTTTTCACCGAATCTCGGGTTAGCGCGCAATTAAATGCCTTTGATCTGATAAGAGTAGATGTGACACAAAATGATGAACTTGATCGAGAATTACTGACCCACTTCGGATTATTCGGACCACCTACGCTGGCCTTTTTTTCGACAGATGGCAGCGAAATGACAGAAGTTAGAATACAGGGCGAGGTGAATTCTGATGATTTTGTTGCGCATTTGATCGGAGTATCAAGTTTTAAGCCATAAAAACGACGAAAAGTTCTTTTAAAATGTGGACATTATGGTACTAAAATGCTGATAATCCATATCGAACTAAATTATTAGTGAAGTGAGAGTGTGATGAGTGATATTTTACTGCTTAACGGACCTAACCTGAACTTATTGGGTACCAGAGAGCCGGATATCTATGGTCAGCGGTCTCTAGGCGACATTACAGAGAATCTGATCGCAGAGGCCGATGCAATAGGTTTAGCTTTGGCTTCTTACCAGAGTAATGCAGAGCACGATTTGGTCAATAAAATTCACGAAGGGCGGGAAAAAGGGGTGAAATTCATAGTGATCAACCCTGGCGCATTAACACATACGAGTGTATCGCTTAGGGATGCGCTTTTGGGCGTTGGAATTCCCTTTATAGAAGTTCACTTATCTAATGTGCATTCTCGAGAAGAGTTTCGTCAGCACTCCTATTTAAGTGATATTGCGGTTGGTGTCATTACCGGGTTTGGGGCCCAGGGTTATTCTTTTGCTCTGAGCGCGGCTGCTGAATATGTGAAAGAAGTGAGAGGGTGACCGCATGGATTTACGTAAAGTAAAAAAACTAATCGAGCTGGCGGAAGAATCTGATCTAAGTGAGTTAGAAGTATCTGGTAGCGATGAATCGGTTCGCATTGTGAGAAATCGAATTCAAGAGGAAAAGCCGAAGCGGGAGGCACCGCTTCCGGCGGGAACAGCAGTTTCAGCTTCGTCCAGCCAGGAAGCGGGCGGAACTGAGGCGACCTATACTATTAGTTCACCGATGGCGGGTACTTTTTACCGTGCGCCGAGCCCGGAGTCTGATCCTTTTGTCACTGAAGGACAGGTGGTCGTCACAGGGCAGGTGGTGTGCATTATAGAGAGTATGAAAATGATGCATGAAATTAAAGCGCTTAGAGGTGGAAAGATCTCGAGAGTGTGCATCGAGAACGGAAACCCAGTCGGGACGGCAGATCCATTATTTGAACTGCGTTGAAGTATCTTGCGCTCAGCATAGATTTTGAGACGGATGAATTATTTTCTCTTGAAAAGATGATTGAGGTAGCAAAACCTCTTTCCCTCGTAATCAAATCGATTTCAGACCAGTCAGGAACAGAAGAGATATATGAACCTCGGCCAGGAGAGATTCGGTTGTGGGATAAATGTACGCTCACCGCTTATTTCTCGTTGGGTCAAGATATGAAAGCGTTAAGGAAGGATTTATTTCAATATGACTCGCAAATTTCAGACCGTGTCACGATAGAGTTTGTCGATTTAGAACAATCGCCGTCTAGCGATACAGCAGCCGAAATTGATAAAGTGATCGGCGAAAACCTTCATCTAAAGTCGAAAAAATTCAAAACCCAAGATATCGATCAACTCAACAGTTTTACGGTGTATATGGACCCAGGTCTGGCATTTGGCAGTGGTAGACATGCTACGACCGAGCTTTGCCTGCAATGGCTTGCAGAACATGAATTGTGGTCAAAAAAAATTATGGACTATGGTTGTGGCTCGGGAATATTGGGTATCGCTGCAAGCGTAATGGGAGCGACTAGTACCTGCGTAGACTATGATGACCAAGCGTTGACTGCGACAAGTCAAAATGCTCAATTTAATGGCCTGACGTCGAGTAACCTTGTCGTGGAGCATACGACGAAGTTTGATTTTGAGTTACACAAAAGTTGTTTTGATGTTGTTGTTGCCAACATTTTAGCTAGGCCTTTGACTGAGCTGGCGGACCAGCTCCAATCTTTGTTGGCCAAAGACGGCACCCTGATACTTTCAGGCATCTTGGAAGATCAGGTTGATCTCGTTCAAGAGGCATACTCAGGGTTAAGTTTTAGGGAGCCCTTGGTTAGAGATGGTTGGGTACGCCTGGAAGGAGAGCGGGTATAGCGACTATTTCACTAGGTTATTGAGATGTTTGAGAGGCTGATGAGTCAATTTTTGGCAGGCTTGATCTGTGTACTTTGAAAGAGCACAAGTTGCTCGAACTGGCTTAGTGTTGTTTTTCTTCGTATCTGTTCCCGTGCATTTATGGTTGGGCTTTCCCAATTATGCTCGGGGTGATTATCTTAGGCCTGTGTATTCCTTTATTTGTCCCGTCGTAGGGTGTGTGCTACCTGAATTTAGAGACATCAGCCTGGTCGACGTCGAGCACTTGCAAGTGAGATATCTTAAAGAGCCGGAACTGCGTTTGGTGCTGGAATTCAGTTTGATTAATAGAGCAAACTACCTTAATGCTTACCCTCAATGTCGCATAGTCTTTCAGGATATTGAAGGTGTGGAATTATCTCATTTTGAATTTGACCCTATGTTCTTTTTAGTGGATAGCACCGTTACCTCAGGGTCGATGCCTGTCGGGATACCCGTAAAATTTGTTGTGCCTTTGGAAGAACCCCCAATGAAAGCGGTCAACTATGAACTGGTTTTGATGTAGGCTCTTCGTGGAGGAACGATTGAATAAATAGAGGATTAACAATGCTGGGATACGTGACTATTGGTGTAAACGATATGGAGCGAGGAGAAGTATTTTATAATGAATTGCTGTCTAAGGTAGGCGCGAGACAACTAATGGATGTGGATCGACTCAAGATGTACGGTACCGGCCTTGATGAGGGTATGTTGGCAATCTGCCTGCCCTATGATGAACAAGATCCCAGTCCAGGAAACGGTAATATGGTTGCGATTCCGGCGGGCTCTAGGGAAGGGGTTGACCAAATGTATGCTAAGGCTATCGAGTTGGGAGCCACCGATGAGGGTGAGCCCGGTGATCGAAACCCAGTGTTCTATGGTGCTTACGTGAGAGATCTTGATGGCAATAAGCTGTGTTTCTATGATGCGAACATGTAGGGAGTCGGATTTAAGTTTTTGATCTGTTTTTGTTAAGAGTTGTCAATTTTGTGTTAGATAAGACCATCACCATAGGCGACATT
Source organism: uncultured Pseudomonadales bacterium (assembly GCA_964647295.1). GTDB lineage: Bacteria > Pseudomonadota > Gammaproteobacteria > Pseudomonadales > Azotimanducaceae > UBA4421. The sequence continues at coordinate 423 of CAZYHH010000227.1, read as the reverse complement.
GAAACGCGAAGCGCGGTAGCACTCGCACCGATGGCAGGCGTGGCCGATCCGCCCTTTCGACAGCTGGCATGGGAGTTAGGTGCAGGATATATGGTGAGTGAGATGGTTTCGAGTAGAGATCATTTATGGGACACCGACAAAAATCGAAGGCGACGAGTGGCGCTCTCCGGCGTCTTTCCAAATGTGATACAAATTGCGGGCTGTGACCCCAAAACTTTGTCTGAATCTGCCAAAAAAGTGGTCGACGAAGGCGCGGATATTGTGGACATCAATTTTGGTTGTCCAGCTAAGAAAATATGCAAGAAATCCGCTGGTTCAGCTCTACTTGACGATATAGCGTTGATTGGATTTATTGTGGAAGCGGTCTCTAACGCGGTACCTGTTCCGGTAACGATCAAAACCCGTACAGGTATTACGCCGGAT
>CAZYHH010000226.1:0-5375 GCA_964647295.1 uncultured Pseudomonadales bacterium | reverse complement strand
ATTAGCTGAAGCCCTGTTAGGTCGATCTTATTTTATAATGGGTAGAGTGGTTTACGGTAGACAGCTTGGTAGACAGCTTGGTGTTCCCACCGCAAATATTCGGTTGCAACGTTACCGCTCTGCTCTTGAAGGTGTTTATAGTGTTTCAGTTGAGGGGTTAGAGGAGAGCGCTATGCCCGGTATTGCCAATATCGGCATCCGGCCTACGGTAGGAGGAAAAGAGCCATTACTCGAAGTACATTTATTTGATTATTCTCGTGAAATTTACGGGAGCCTTATATCGGTGACGTTTCATCAAAAAATCAGAGAAGAACGACAGTTTTCTTCAATTGATGAATTGAAAAATCAAATAGAAAAAGACATTGAGCATAGCCAGAGTTGGTTTAGATCACGTGTATAAGTGGCTGTCTATTTCCGTTGCGTTGGTTGTTTTAGATCAGTGGTCAAAACAGATTGTTGTTAACGCGATGATGCTGGGCGAGCAGATCCAGGTCTTTAGTTATTTCTCGTGGGTGAGGTGGCATAACGAAGGAGCAGCATTCTCCTTATTATCTGATGCCGGAGGCTGGCAGCGTTGGTTTTTCATACTTTTAGCAATCGGGTTTGTGTCTTTTTTGACAATTGAGCTTTGGCGGTTAGAAAAGAAAAACTCGATTCTCCATTTGGTCTATGCGCTGATTATAGGTGGTGCTTTAGGCAATATGATCGATCGATTAATGCAAGGGTATGTCGTCGACTTTATTTTGCTGCACTATGATCGATATTACTTTCCTGCATTTAATATAGCCGACGCGGCTTTGAGTGTCGGAGCTATTTGTTGGGGCTTGTTGCTGGTAAAAGAAGCCATTTACGAAAGAAAAATGAGGTTGAAGGAGCGCTCCAATTGACTCTCATAGCGAGCTCAGAAAGACCAGTGATTCAAGAAGGTTCGAAAGTGAGTCTTCATTTTTCTCTGATCCTTGAAGGCGGCGAAGAAATAGATTCTACTCGGTCGGGCGCGCCTGCCACTTTTACATTAGGAGATGGCAGTTTGTTGCCCGGGTTTGAAAACGTTTTAGTCGGGTTGAGCGCCGGTGATTCTGAGCAAATACTTATTCAAGCTTCCGAAGCTTTTGGTGAGAAAAATGATGAGAATGTCCGGATAATGAAACAGGACTTGTTCAAAGAAATAGATGCTTCTGAGAGCCTTGAGATAGGATTGATTGTTTCTTTCGATGGTCCTGGGGGTGAATTACCTGGATTAATAGTCGATATTGTTAACGATGTGGTGAAGGTTGATTTCAATCACCCTCTTGCGGGTAAGGATATCCTATTTGATTTCTCTATTCTTTCCGTGACCGACTGCAGGGCAAATAGTTAGGTGTTAAGCAGACTCAGGTGACTTCTTTATATTAATTGGTGGCGGTATTTCAGGTCTATCCAATAGTCCCAAGCTGATAATATTTGCCCATGAGCGATTTCGGTTTTTGATTTCGTTTTCTAGAATCAAATCACCGTTTTCATCGAAATTTTCGTGGTCTGGATAATTCTGGTTTAAAACTCTTAGCAGATTGTTTGTTTCTGTCTCAAGACCTAGCCTCCAATTGCATTCGATTAATACGATCAATGCTTTCGGTGTTGCTAGCGTTTTAGGATAGCCTTCGAGCACATATCTTGCGCGATTAGCTGCAGCCACGTACGCCCCTCGACGCATATAATAGTCGGCCACGACTAACTCGTAATCTGCGAGGACGTTGCGAAGATGAATCATCCGTTGTTTAACATCTGGGCTATACTGACTATCTGGGAACAGGCTCAACAGCATAGCGAAGTCAGCATATGCTGCCTGCACAGGCTCCATATCGCGTTTAAACGCCTGTGATTGAAAAAAGTTATCAAAAACACTTTTGGTTTTATGAAATGACGACAAACCTTTTAAGTAATAAGCATAATCGATATTTGGGTGCTGTGGGTGAAGCCTGATGAACCTTTCCGCACTTGAGTTGGCTTCGTCCAGTCGCGAAGTCATATATTTTGCGTAGATCAGCTCAAGTTGCGCTTGTTCAGCGTATCGACCAAAAGGAAAACGAGATTCTAGTTGCTCCAACTGCTCAATCGCTGTGCGAAAGTTAGATGATCGAAGAGATCCTTGGGCACGCTTATATAGTTTTTGCTCAGAGGTTTCTATTTCATCTGAATAGTCCTCTATTTTATTCTCTTCGTTGCTATTCCAACTACAGCCGCTAACGCAGAAAACCAATAGAAAAAACTTACAAATTGTAAATTTGGTAAGTCGTAAAAGGGACAACTCGGAAAATTCATTCATCAGTAGTCGTTTCACTCTTTAATAAGGTTGATGTCGTGTATTCTTACCATTTCTCGTCTGCTTGCAAGTACAATGAAACGAATATTTGAAGAGAGACTAGTCCCTGAAGAGCTAAATGGATTACGTGTCGATAAGGTAGCGGCTACCCTTTTCACTGATTTTTCGAGAAACGAGCTGGGTCAGTGGATAAAAAGCGAAGCTTTATTGGTTAATGGAGAAACAAAAAGAGTAAAAGACAAGATCTTCGAAGGTGATCTCATGGTGCTTAAGGTAGAAATTACGGCTAAGCAGCAGTGGCATGAAGCGGAGGAAATAGCCTTCGACATCCTGGACGAGGATGAAGATGTTCTGGTGATTAATAAACCCCCTGGATTGGTAATGCATCCGGGAGCGGGGAATGGCAGCGGTACTCTTTTGAATGGGTTGTTAGCGCATCGACCTGAACTCGAAGTGCTCCCTCGAGCGGGGATAGTACATAGGCTGGACAAAGACACGAGTGGCGCTTTAGTTATCGCTTGTAATAGCTTGGCTTATAAAAAGTTAACCCGGATGATTACTAATAGAGAGATCCGAAGGGTCTATCATGCCGTTTGCGAAGGAAATCTGGTTAGCGGGGTTGATATCGATAGGCCGATCGCAAGAGACCCAAAAAACAGAACCAAGCAAGTCATCTCTGACCTCGGTCGAAATGCGTATACGCAGATAAGGCTGCTTGAACGATATAAAGTTCATACTTTGGTTCAAGCAGAGCTCAAGACGGGCCGTACCCACCAGATTCGGGTGCACATGAGTAGTTTGGGTCATCCGTTGGTCGGCGATCGAAAGTATGGCGCTAAAAAGGTGTTGCCGAAGGGGATCAGAAGCAACGAATTAGAGGTCGTACGAAGCTTTAATAGACAGGCATTACATTCTGCTTCTCTCGCGTTTGAGCACCCTGATACTGGTGAAACCAAAGAATATCGTGCGGCCTGGCCTGAGGATTTTATGGAGCTTGTAGGTGCTTTGGGAGGAGGCGGGCAATTATGAATATAGATTGCGATGATTAGTGCTAATTGGCCGAATGAAGGATTGGCGATTTGTCTTTCGACGACTATTAATGATCCAAAAAACATGCTCTCCGGTGATTATGGCTTAAATCAAAAGAGCGGCGAAGATAGAATAAGAGCTCTAGGAAATCGAAAGCGGCTAGTAAGCGATATAGGTGCATCTCGAATTCAATGGATGGATCAAGTTCATGGGAATACCGTGCTAAACGCCGATCAAGCTAGTGAAACCGATCTGCCAAAGGCTGACGCATGTTGGACCAAGGAAGAGGGAGTCGGGTTAGCTATTTTGACAGCCGATTGTTTGCCTGTCGTTATCGTTTCTAAAAAGGGTGAGTGGTTGGGCGTGGCCCATGCGGGTTGGAGAGGCCTTGCCAATGGTGTACTTGCTGAGTTGATCCATCGTGCCGATGTTGAGCCCGCCCAGTTAGAGTGTTGGATAGGCCCGGGGATTTCGAAGCGAAGGTACGAGGTTGGAAAGGAGGTATGGTCTGTTTTTGAGGACATTCATTCCAGTTCGCTTGGTCTTAAAACAGGCAGATTGCAGAACAAACGGCTTTTGGATATCTCGTCAATAGCCGCATCCCAATTGCTCGCTAATGGTGTTCGCCGAGTTTATCAGTCAGGTATCTGCACCTATGATGATCCGAGATTTTTTTCAGTTAGAAAAAATAATCAAGGCTCGAGTGTGTTTTTCGACGGGCGCTCGGCTACCGTAGCCTTGTTAAAAAGACGCGTGGAGTAACGATGTGCCTTTTTATCTATTTCAGCTAGAATGCGCCCGTTTCATTGTTTTAGATCTTTTTTTGGTAACGGATCACAAGCAAGACTACGGTATAGTTTTTGTTTGATCCGGTTGAAAGATGCGATCTAGTAAATCAGAACCTGTATGTGAATTTTGGAGTTCTTCGTATGTGCCGAACCATCAATTGTCTGCTTTATTGAGTAGCAGAGGGGTATTAGATTATGGCTGATATGTTGTCAGGTGGGGACATGCTTATTCGGGCGCTTCAGGAAGAGGGCGTAGACTGCATATTTGGCTATCCTGGAGGGGCGGTTTTACACATTTACGATGCCATCTTTAGGCAGCAGGAAATAGAGCATATTTTGGTGAGGCATGAACAGGCAGCGACTCATATGGCTGACGGTTATGCAAGAGCAACCGGCAAGGCAGGTGTGGTGTTGGTGACTTCTGGTCCAGGAGCGACTAACGCGATTACTGGAATCGCTACCGCGCATATGGATAGTATACCTATGGTGGTGTTGTCCGGGCAGGTCCCGTCTAGCTTAATTGGTAGCGACGCCTTTCAAGAGACTGACATGGTCGGAGTGTCTAGACCCGTAGTCAAACATAGTTTTATTGCTCGAAACTGCGAAGAGATTCCTTCTATTGTTAGAAAAGCTTTTCATATTGCTACGACTGGACGACCTGGTCCGGTGGTGATTGACATACCTAAAGACACTACCGATCCCGAAGTTCTTGGTAAGTATGAGTTTCCTGATAATGTCGAGATGAGGTCTTACAACCCGGTTGTTAAGGGTAACTCTAAACAGATAAAAAAAGCTGTTGAACATATCTTCGCTGCGGAAAAAATGATTTTTTATGTCGGAGGTGGTGCAATTCAAGGAGGCGCATCAGATGAATTAAAGAAGATAGTCGATTTACTGAATGCTCCTCTCACTAATACGTTGATGGGGTTAGGCGCCTATCCAGGCTCAAATAACAACTGTTTGGGCATGTTAGGGATGCATGGGACTTACCAGGCAAACATGGCCATGCATAACTCGGATTTGATCGTGGCCGTAGGGGCTCGTTTTGACGACAGAGTTACTAATAATCCAGAAAAATTCTCGCCGAAGGCTAAAATAATTCAGATTGATATTGATCCGACATCAATAGCAAAAATCATTGGTGTCGATATTCCGATAGTGGGCGACGTCAAGCATGTGTTGTCGAGTATGAACGAGGCTATTCAAAGCGTTTGGACGGGGTCCGAAGAAGAAGAGAAAAATAAATCAAAATATTT
>CAZYHH010000225.1:0-5391 GCA_964647295.1 uncultured Pseudomonadales bacterium | reverse complement strand
GTTGGAATACGAATTATTTTATGCGGTTTATTGCTTTTTGTTTATGCCTCGTATTTTAATTATTAAAAGTGTTTTGCTTTTAAATCCGTAAGCGAATATTTTCAGATCTCTCTTGGAGAAACTTTGGTTGTTCACGATGAAATGGCCTTCTTACCAGGTGTTATAAAGCTAAAGTATGGTGGGGGTGCTAACGGGCATAATGGGCTTAAGAGCTTGTTTGCTGAGTTGAATAACCAGCGCAAATTTTATCGACTAAGGATAGGCGTAGGACATCCTGGAGACCCGCGCGCAGTCACCTCTTATTTGACGAAACACAAAATTTCAAAGGCAGAGCAAGAGCTGATGGACGATTCAACCAATTTTTCCTCTAGGCTAATTAGAGAAATTGTTAATGGATATTGGGATAAAGCTATGAGTAGGTTACATGGTCAGAGCTCAATAAATCAGGGTGTGTCTTAATGGGCTTTAAATGTGGCATTGTCGGTTTGCCCAATGTTGGAAAATCAACTTTATTCAATGCGCTCACTAAAGCGGGAATAGAGGCCGAGAATTTCCCTTTTTGTACGATAGATCCTAATACTGGTGTGGTGCCAGTCCCCGACTCTAGACTCAAACAACTGGCTCGCTTAGTCAATCCAGAAAAAGTCATACCGACTGCGATGGAGTTTGTAGATATTGCCGGTTTAGTTGCGGGGGCATCCGAAGGCGAAGGCCTTGGTAATCAATTTTTGGCGCATATTCGAGAAACAGATGCGATTGCTCATGTTGTCCGGTGTTTTGATGATGACAATGTAGTCCATGTGTCTGGTTCAGTTAGTCCTCGAGATGATGTTGAGGTGATTAATACCGAACTAGCTTTAGCAGACTTAGACACGCTTACCAAGGTCGCCGAGCGCCTGAGAAGGGTAGCTGGTTCTGGAGATAAAGAAGCTATTAAGATCTTGGGGATTTTAGAATCAGTTGAAGAAACGCTTGAGAGAGGAGGAGCGGTTAGAAGCCTGGACTTTTCAATAGAGGAACAGCATGCAATAAAGGAATTTCATTTTTTAACTAATAAGCCTGTGTTGTATGTTGCAAATGTGGCGGAACACGGATTTGAAAATAACCCGTTGGTTGAGGAAGTTCGTGCTATTGCTGATGCTGAGGGTGCCGAACTTGTGGTTGTAAGTAACCAAATAGAAGCCGAACTTGCTGAGTTAAATGATAGTGAGCGGCTAGAGTTTTTGGAGACGCTTGGCTTGGAAGAGGCTGGTCTCGATAGGGTGATTAGAGCGGGTTACCGTTTGTTGGGATTGCGTCATTATTTCACTGCTGGTCCGAAAGAAGTGAGGGCATGGACGATTCCTGCAGGGGCTACTGCTCCGGAGGCTGCAGGGATAATACATACTGATTTTAAGAAAGGTTTTATTCGAGCAGAAGTCATTAGTTATGAAGACTTCTTGTTGCATGGCGGAGAACAAAATGCCAAAGATGCAGGAAAGTGGCGCCTAGAAGGAAAACAATATGAGGTCGTGGATGGAGATGTAGTGCATTTCAGATTTAATGTCTGAAATCATTGTTCTGGTATACCTAACTGTTTTTTTACGCTTTGGCTTCCTTTCGTTCTTTCGCCTCTTGAATAACTGATTCTGCTACATTGCCAGGGCAAGGCGAGTAATGTGAAAATTCCATTGAAAATTGACCTCTACCGGAAGTCATCGTCCTTAAATCACTAATGTAACCGAACATTTCTCCAAGGGGACAATCGGCTTTCACTCTGACACCTGTGGCTCCAGCTTCTTGTGACTTTATCATTCCTCTTCGTCTGTTTAGGTCGCCGATGACATCTCCAACATGGTTCTCTGGTGTAAAAACATCTACTTTCATGACGGGTTCAAGTAATTGAGGACTAGCCTTAGGAATTGTTTGCCGATAAGCCGCTCTACTTGCAAGTTCGTAAGCAATTGCAGAAGAGTCTACAGGATGGAATCCGCCATCCAGGAGTGTTACTTTGACATCTAATAGTGGAAATCCAGCCAACGTGCCTTCTTGCATGCTATCGCCAAAGGCTTTTTGGATGGCTGGCCAAAATTCTCTTGGAACATTTCCTCCAGAGACTTTTGACTCAAACTCGTATCCACTTCCAGTGTCTCCTGGTTCTACAATGTAATCAATTTTGGCGAATTGACCTGCACCGCCGGTTTGCTTTTTATGCGTGTAAGTATCTTCGATAGTTTGGGTGATCGTTTCTCTATATGCCACCTGAGGCCTACCCACCTCAACATCTATGCCATGCGTACGTTTCAGGATATCCACCTTGATATCTAAGTGCAGTTCCCCCATTCCCCGCATGATAGTTTCACCTGACTCTTGATCAGTCTCGATATAGAAAGATGGATCCTCTTGGATCATTTTTCCAAGCGCGATCCCCATTTTTTCAGCACCCGCTTTATCTTTAGGGGCTATCGCGACAGAAATTACTGGGTCTGGGAACACCATCGGTTCTAGAGTGGCAGGATTGCTAGGATCGCAGAGTGTGTGACCAGTTCGCGTATTCTTCATGCCTAGTAGTGCGACGATGTCGCCAGCCTGTGCGGAGTCTAATTCTTCACGTGAATCGGCATGCATTTCTACTATTCGACCGATTCTCTCTGTTTTACCGGTGAAGGTGTTGAGTACATTATCTCCTTTACTAAGGGAACCAGAGTAAATTCGGGTAAACGTAAGAGCCCCATACTTATCATCCATAATTTTGAAGGCTAGTGCCCTGAGAGGTGAGCTGGCTTCTACTATAGCTTTGCCCCCAGTTTCATTGCCTTCAAGATCTACTTCGGGTTGTGGGTCAACTTCTGTTGGGCTAGGAAGATAGTCTACAACCGCATTTAGGATATTTTGGACACCTTTGTTTTTGAATGCAGAACCACAAAAGGTCGGGAAAAAATTCAGCGCTATCGTCCCTTTTCGAATACAACGTTTCAGATCTTCAATGGAAGGCTCATTTCCCTCCAAGTAAGATTCCATCAGGTCATCGTCTTCTTCGACTGCCATCTCGATTAATTCTTCTCGATACCGCGCGGCCTTTTCTTTTAATTCCTCGGGTATTGGCTGGATTTCGTATTTTTCTGGATCTCCGCTCTCATCCCAGACCCAAGCTTCTTGAGTTAGAACATCGACTATACCCTTAAAGTCTTCTTCTATACCGATTGGTAGTGTCATTACCATGGGGTTGGCGCCTAGTACATCTTTGATTTGATCCACGACTCGATAAAAATCAGCTCCAAGTCGATCGAGTTTATTTACAAAGATAATTCTTGCTACTTCTGATTCGGTCGCATATCTCCAATTGGTTTCTGATTGGGGCTCGACGCCGCCTGAACCACAAAATACACCGACACCACCATCTAATACTTTAAGAGAACGGTAAACTTCGATGGTGAAGTCCACGTGTCCAGGCGTATCGATAATGTTTAGCCGATGGTCGTCCCACGTACACGACGTTGCTGCTGATTGAATGGTAATCCCTCTTTCTTGCTCTTGTTCCATAAAATCAGTCGTTGCTTCGCCGTCATGGACTTCGCCAAGTTTGTGTATCTTCCCCGTAAGTTTGAGAATTCTTTCGGTGGTGGTGGTTTTACCTGCATCTACATGTGCAAAGATTCCGATGTTTCTATAGCGTGATAAGTCCGTCATTGCGATTCTCTAATCTAATTAAGCCTATTTTATATGGTTAACACCTATAACCCTTTGAATTATAAAGAAATTAAATACGTAGTGGATTCCGAAGCGCGTACCTTACCATCTAATAAACAAAAGCTCACGTTAAATCTTAAGCCAATGCCGGATTTTGAGGTTGGTCATTTAATCATTCAATATCGATAAAAACAGGAGCATGATCGGATGCAGTTAATTCCTGATGTTTTTTTCTATAGTCTCTATCGATCACATGGCTTTTTGTTCTATTTAAGATAGCTTCAGAGCCTAATATTAGATCGATACGTAATCCCTGTTTTCGATGAAAAGCGCCGCCTCTGTAGTCCCACCAGGTAAACAATTGTTCGTTTGGGTTTTGTATCCTAAATAGATCGACAAGTCCTGTAGCCATAAGCTCGATCATTCTTTTGCGTTCTTCCTTGGTATGAAAGATATCCCCTGTCGCTTTTTCTCCACGCCATGAATCTATGGCTTCGACAACGATGTTGAAGTCTCCGCATAAAACCCGGTTTGGCTCTTGATTTGTCGTGAATGTTGAAATCAAACTATCAAACCAATCTAGCTTGGCGTGATAATCTTGATGATTGGTGTCTTTTCCATTTGGGCAATAACAGGTGGTGAATTCCAGGTCATCAAATTGAGCGGTAATGAGTCTTGAACCAAAGCCTTCCTGGTCTACGAGCCCTTTGGTTTTAAGAACACCACCAATTTTTGTGAGAATGGCGACGCCGTTCCAACTCTTCTGACCATAAACTAACGCCTGATAGCCAAGTTTATTGAAAAATTCATGAGGGAAATCGTTGTCCTGTATTTTGAGTTCTTGAAGTCCTACCAAGTCTGGTTGTCTGTCGTTGAGCCACAGCGCTAGATATTCTTTTCGTGCTCTGAGGCCGTTGATATTCCAGGTCGCAATCCTCAAGTTTTAATCTCCGATGAATTCGATTTTGATCAGTCCAAAGTATTATATGTTAATGGGGTGTCGGACTTTTTGGTATATAGTTTAGAGGATAGATTTTGGTTGCTTTATTTGACATAGACTTCAAGGGTGAGGAAAATCGCGCCTTTGATTTTGTAGGCTTAGAATGTTTATTGGCTAGGTAGCTCAGCTGGTTAGAGCGCAGGATTCATAATCCTGAGGTCGGGAGTTCAAGTCTCCCCCTAGCTACCAATATCAAGATTGCCTTTTCAGGTTTCCTGTCAACCTAACGTTTACTCTCATGTTTGATGCTTTCAAAATACCGGCTTTGGGGAGGTAAATCGCTATTTTTTCAGCGGAATTTCGATAGAAAAAACTGTTTCCTTTTTTGTTACTTTGTGATCTTATTTGTTTGTACCGTATTGTGGTGCTTAACAGTAATCTTGTTTCGGGGAGAAATTAAGAATGACTTCAGATAAAATAATTGTTGGTGTCGCGTTAATCGCTGCTATTTTGGCAGTTTTTGTTCCGGGTTTTGCCTATTGGGCCTTAGTATTGTTGGTGCTCGGTTTGGTGTATGGGTTTATGCATACAGAAACTGATTTGGTTAGGCAGATGGCTTATACTGTTGCAGCTCTTGGTTTGCCCATTGTAGCAAATCAATTAGATGCAATCCCTGTTGCTGGTGGCTATCTGAATAGCATCATTGATATGTTTGCTATAGCAATTGCTGGTAATGTTATTGCTAACTTTATACAAGATGAGGTCAGAAGAGAAGGTCATAT
>CAZYHH010000224.1:0-5460 GCA_964647295.1 uncultured Pseudomonadales bacterium | reverse complement strand
ATAGAGATAACAAAATCCATGCGCTAAACGAGCGACCACCCAGATTATACAAAGAACCTCCCATGGACCCTGTGATTCAAGACTCGAAAAAAATCCCGTAAGATTGGCCACCGTGAATATCGCTAGTGCTTCCCACGCATTTAACTGAGCTCCCCAGGCTGCAGCCCCTCGACCCGTGAGCTGGTTGGCTTGCAACCGGGGCTGTTCATAATCCACCCGCCCAAGCTGTCGCTGACGGTAGGGTAGAGCAGCAGCCGACCATAATATGGGAATTAGACAGCCAATTAATAAACTCGCAATTTGGATCGTCATGCTATCTCCTTAATTTCAATCATCTGGTTGAAAACTCAAGCCTTCTACTATTCTTTCACCGTAAATCGCCGATAACCTTAATTTCTCTGCCTTTTTAAGGGATCGCATAACAAGCGTGTAGGAATTGTCGATCATGCGCTGTAGCTCTCCTGTTGGGACTGTCCCATCGAGTACAATAGTATTCCAGTGCATTTTGTTCATATGGTAACCCGGAAGTACAGCAGGAAAGATTTCTCTTAAAATCATTGCTTCTTCGGGTTCACACTTCAGATTAAAGCGTCGGTGGTCTTTAGTCGCAAACAAAAAACCAAACATTTTTTCTTTGATTTTAAATACTTCAACGCCCTTACCAAAAGGATAATCCTGCCAAGCTTCGGGTTGGGAAAGCGCATATTCTTTTGCTTGTATATAATTCAAAGGGTTTTCAACATTTAGGCTAACAAAATACTGGCCCATGATAACTCTCGAAGAAATCCCATTGGAATGTTTGAAGTTTAAGTTTATAAATGCCTCCGGGCCCGGCGGTCAACACGTAAACAAAGCCTCTACCGCTGTGGAATTGTCGGTCGATTTAGACAGTTTGCCCTTTGCTCACGGAGTAATAAGAAGGCTCAAAACCAAACACCAGGGAAAGATCAACAAACTAGGCCGACTCATCATACAAGTCGATAGTTTTCGGTCTCAACTTCAAAATCGCAAGCAAGCAACAGACCGCCTTATCGGGATGCTTAATGAAGTAAGAAAACCACCTAAGAAAAGAATAGCAACCAAGCCTACTAATTCTTCAAAGAAGAAACGTCTCGACAACAAGAAGAGAAAAGGCCAAAAAAAATCTCAGCGTAAATCTCCGAGGCTTGACTAAGAGTTCAAATTTAATGAAGAGGGCCTCAGCTAAATTCTAATCATCATCCAATTTACTTACGAATCGATACGAAGCAATAAGGATCCCAAACCCTACGTACATACCAAAAAACATCACAACCATTAGAAAGCCCTGCGTCCGGCTAATGACCCCCGCACCAAACAAATAGATGACTCCTGCCACTAATGCGACAAATGAAAGCATGGTCAAACATCCCACTCTTATTTTAGATCTAGCTGGCATCTACTTTGACGAACCCCGGACACATTGCAGTCTAAAGTGAGTGCATGTATTGGTCGAGAGTTTTGTAGTCTTAACGACGGTGAAAATGAGAGAGATAAATCTCTCATTTCCTCGACTCATGAATCCTTTGTTCTTTATAATCCACCCCCTCTAGCAGTAATTAATAACAAGGGTATAGATAATGAAAATAGTTTTGAAATCGATGGCATTGCTCTCGTTGATTCTTTCATCTCACATAGCATTCGCTGCATGCAGTGCGGACATAGAAGTTGGCGATGCGCTCACCTTCAGCGTTACGCAAATAACAGTGGAAAAGAGCTGTGGGAATGTGACCATTAATCTTAAACACACTGGAAAGTTGGCAGCCACGGTCATGGGACATAATTGGGTTCTCACAAAGGATACTGATGCAAACGATGTGGCCTCCAAAGGACTAGCCGCAGGCCTGGGAAACAATTATGTGCCAGTGGGAGATAACAGGGTGCTTGCTACAACCAAAATTATTGGTGGAGGAGAAAGTACCAGCGTCTCTTTTTCGACAGCCGCGCTAACGGCGGGCGGTAAATATATCTATGTTTGTACCTTTCCTGGACATTCCTTTGTGATGCGTGGCACGTTGAACGTCGGAGCCTAAGCCTCTCTATTATTCTGGTGCAGTCGGAGGAATATCTAGCTCGGTTGCATCAGAAGGACTGCTTCCTAGAAATTTTTCAAAGAGAATGTAACCCGGGATACCAAACAAGTACCACATTGCAATTAGCGTAACCACTAATGCACCAAGGCGTTGCAAACCACTCACTCGCCCATTCTTCGGTGTGATATCGGAGGAATTAGGTTCGGCCTCTTTGTTCTCGCTGTGACCGTCCGTCAACACTGATCAAACCCTTGCTTTTAACTGTTACTAATGGTGCCTTTCAACCGAGAAGAAATTTTGCCATTCGGAGAAGAAATTTAGCCGAACAATCTCCGTATAATCTCCCTCAAGCGCCATAATAAAAATAAATAAACAGATGAAGGAGGTGGGCAGCATAATCGCCCAAAACAACGCCAGACGCTCCCATTTCATATGCATGAACACCCAAACAATTGCTCCGGCTTTAATGAACATAAAGATCAGGATTAAGGTCCAACGCAACGCCCCCTGAAACCCTGCCCAGTCCACATAATAAGACGCGCCGCTCACAAAGAAGAGCGCACCCCACACCCATAAATATATACCGATCGGATGTTGTTGACCTTCTGCCGCCATGACTACTACCCCTTAATACTCTCTCAAATTACCACAAATAAAATAACGCAAAGATGAACACCCAGACCAAATCAACAAAGTGCCAATATAAACCTAGCGTCTCTACAATCTCGTATCTGCCCTTGCGTCCGGTCATGAATCCTGGGTCTTCTCGGTCAAAGCGACCTCGCTTAACCTTAACCGCCGTAATGATGAGGAAGATAACCCCTATCGATACGTGAGTGCCATGAAAACCAGTCACCATAAAGAAGACCGAACCAAACTGCGGCGCACCAAAGGGGTTTGCCCAGGGGCGAATCCCTTCATCAACAATTAATTTGGTCCACTCAAAGGCTTGCATCCCTACAAAGGTTGCACCTAACGCTGCTGTCAAAACTAATAGTCTGAAACAAACCACTCGGTTTTTTTCATAACCAAACTTCACCGCCATTGCCATCGTTCCACTGCTACTGATCAAGACAAAGGTCATAATGGCGATTAACAGAAGCGGTACGTCTGTGCCAAATACGGTCAGGCCAAAGACCTCACTGGCATTAGGCCACTCCATCGTAGTGCTCATCCGAACAGTCATATAGGAGATGAGAAAGATCGAAAAAATAAAGGTGTCGGACAACAAGAAAATCCACATCATCGCCTTACCCCAGGGGGCACCTCGGAACGCTACCTGATCGGATGCCCAATCTCCCGCAATCCCCTTTAATCCAGGGGTAATGCCCGGAACTACTTCAGCGTTTTCAGCCACTATCTTCTCTCCTTAAAACTTCAGGTGTTCAGCAAAAAGCTAAACAAAATTATCCACACCGCCAACAAAAAATGCCAGTAGACACCGCACAACTCAATCGAACTCGCCACTTTCGGAGCAATCTCTTCCGCATTCCACAATCTAGACAAGGCGATACAAAGCACGACCAACCCTCCAACAAGGTGAATTGCGTGCAATGCCGTTAACGTATAGAAAAACGCGTTCGCTGGGTTTCCAGATATCACATGCCCGGACGCTATCAATTGATCCCAGGCCATAAGCTGCCCAACCATGAAAGCGAGCGTCATCACCGCACCCAATGCCATCCCCAGTTTTGCGCCCTGAACATTCGCTCGTTTCACAGAAACCCAAGCACCGTGTAAAAAGATACTGCAGAAAATCAGGATCCCGGTGTTAGCCCAAAGCAACATTGGCTCGGGTAATGGTCGCCAGTCACCCACTTCCATTCGAATTGAATAAGCACTGATAAACAGTGCAAAAACGGATGTAACCACCGCTAAAAACACTCCGAGCGCGACCTTAGAGGGTCGCAAGGCTTCGCCCATATTAACTACCGAACGAAGTCCTTCGCTTTGCACAGAGTCAACATTGGCTTCAGCAACCCAGGGTTTGACATTGATGGTTTGTCGTATCAACCACCAGACCACGACACCCATGAGAAGGGCAAGAAATAAAAGCGTCCACTCCATCCTTAGTTCCTACTATACCCGCTTTGCCATCTTCTCAGCTTCGGCGGGTGATACATCCTGGGGAATAAAGTCCTGTTCATATCCGGGTACGCTGTAGTCATAGGCCCAGCGGTACACCAATGGCAAATCATCAAAATTACCGTGCCCTGGCGGCGTCTGTGGCGTTCGCCATTCCAATGTGGTCGCACCCCAAGGGTTGGGCCCCGCTTTTTCCCCCTTAAACAGACTATGAATCATATTCCAGAAGAAAAAGATCTGAGAAGCCGCCACAAAAATTGCCGCAATAGAAATAGCGACATTTAGATCATAAGCGGAAGCCGATATGAATTCAGTATCACCATAGGAGAAGTATCTTCTTGGCATCCCCTCCAGGCCTAGATAATGCATCGGATAATAGATCGCATAAGACCCTACAAAGGTGAACCAAAAGTGAATCCTACCTAGGGAATCGTTAAACATCCTACCCGTGATTTTTGGATACCAATGATAAATCGCCCCGAAAACTACCAAGACCGGAGATACTGCCATCACCATATGAAAATGGGCCACTACAAAGTAGGTATCGGAAAGGGGCAGGTCAATGGTGACATTGCCCAAAAACAGACCGGTTAGACCACCGTTGATAAAAGTGAAAATAAACCCAATTGCAAAAAGCATCGGCACCGTTAATTTAATGTTGCCCCGCCAGAGAGTTAATACCCAGTTATAGACTTTAATTGCCGTAGGTACTGCAATAATCAGCGTCGTTGTCGCAAAGAAGAAGCCAAAATACGGATTCATACCACTGACATACATGTGGTGGGCCCAGACAATAAAGCTCAGCGCACCGATGGCCACAATGGCCCAGACCATCATCCGATAGCCAAAGATCGCTTTTCTGGCATGAACACTCAAGATCTCGGAGACCAGGCCAAAGGCAGGAAGCGCTACGATATATACTTCTGGGTGACCAAAGAACCAAAAGAGGTGTTGGAACAGAACCGGGCTTCCACCATCAAAAGATGTCTGGCCGCCGGCCGAAATGATCGCAGGCATAAAGAAGCTTGTTTCAAGTAGTCGATCTAATAACATCATGATCGCACTCACAAGTAATGCAGGAAACGCCAAAAGCGCAAGGATTGTCGCTACGAAAATTGCCCAGACGGTCAGTGGCATACGCATCAACGACATACCCCTTGTTCTTTGCTGGAGAACCGTCGTGACGTAATTCAAACCGCCCATGGTAAATCCCACAATGAACAGAGCTAAAGACAAGAGCATCAAGATGATGCCGCCATCGGTTCCTGGTGTACCTGGCATAATTGCCTGGGGCGGGTATAAAGTCCAACCAGCTCCCGTTGCA
>CAZYHH010000223.1:0-5481 GCA_964647295.1 uncultured Pseudomonadales bacterium | reverse complement strand
AGTTACTTGCATAAATATTCATTATTACATAACAATACATTGAATTAAGTGGACAATACTGATCATGAATACTTATCCGTCATCCTTCTCTTCTTGTTCGTATAAAGGCCATCAGGTCAGCTTCGCTGATACGGAACTGGCGACCGATACGGTGGGCGATAAGATCTCCGGCGTCGATCCAACGGCGGATGGTTTTGGTCGAGACTTGCAACTCCATAGCCGTCTGAGTGATTGTCAGTAGGCTGGGCAATGTGGTCTCGGACGTGTGGTTCAGGTCAGACGTCATAGCGTCCTCCTTCGTTGTTAGGTGAGGTAATGGGATCACTGTGAATCGGTGATGATGCGGATGGCGTCAATGGTGGAGACACAGCAAGACATTCCTGAGCTGACTGGCGGGCGAGCAGACTGACGAGTTGCAGAATGGCCGCCGCTGAACGGTCATCATCATCTCGAAATGGGGGGCGTGCGTGTTCCATGCACTTGAGATGGTTGCGGTGTAAAATAACCCACGGGCCCAAGTTTAAAAAAATATAGTGGAAATTGGGCCTACAGGCGGTCCCGAGGTATACTTTTGGCTTTTTCAGCTAACGCGCGTTGTATCGCACGGGCATTCAAATCAGACAGTTCGCCGGACATGAATTGGGTGTTAAACGCCTCAACAAAATTGACGAATTGGCCCACTCGTTTGTTATTTGTTCGGTCACTATAGACTGATGGACCCTTTTTGGTATGGAGTTCGTAAATGTCAGCCAGAACGCTGACGAGAATGTTATTATCTTCTTGTTTTTTCTTGCGAGGCAACATGGGTATCTTGGCATTCCTGAACGCAGATTCGAGGATATGAAGGTTCGCTATGGTTTCTGTGATAATCAAAGGGATCGGGATGAGAGATGCTCCGGCAAGGCGGGCAAACATGGCATCATCAAGTTGGTAAAGCACTTGGGCAAGCGCATTACACTGACCTGCAACTTCTTCCGGTGTGCATTCTCGGGCTCTGTCGGCCTTAGTGACCTCCTTCGCTGATCTATAGGTCCCTGCTGCGACCTTGAGGTCGGTCAAATAATGAGCGTTGCCCTCAGTCATGCTCTCAGGAAGATCCGTGCCGCATGTTGACCAAACTATACGGGCGTTTACCCAGAGGGGGTCAATAATTGGCTCAATGTTCTTATTGTCGTTCATATTGAAATGATAATGAATGCCTGACTTTTGGCAAGTTGTTCTGCGGGTAAAACGGTGTGGGCTTATTGTGTTTTTGCAGATCTCATGAGCAAACTGCAGATCAAACCTGTTCCACCAATAGCGAACGGTTTCATGGCAGATGTCGATACCACGCTCGTGGAGCAAATCTTCGACATTACGAAGCGAAAGTGGAAATCTGACATACATCATTACGGCGAGGCGAATAATCTCAGGTGACGTCTTGAAATAACGGAAAGGATTATGATTTTTCATCCACAAACTCTATGGATTTAGTCGATCGACGTTAAAGTAGGTTTTCCTCTGACAGTGCCCCTCAAAGAGGTGTCTTTGGTTTACATTAAGATGTTTTGTGTTATTCAGTGTTTATATCAAAAGAATGTTAATAGGGGGGTATCTAAGAAAATGAAGAAAGGGCTATACTTTTTTGCGCCTTATAATATTCAGGCAGAAGAAAAATACAAAAGGATTGTCGGGGTGCCCCAAGGATTAGGCCATTTCCTGTGATCATATATAACCATTGACAGGAAATCAAAAAAATAAGGAATACGGCACGGCGTTGAAAAAAGCGTTGAACGTGCTCGAACTTATAACCGCTCAAAGCCAAGCGGTCGGTCTTCCAGATATCTCCGGCAAGCTGGGTCTGCCTCGTCAGACGGTTCACCGCATTCTCTTACAATTGGAAAGTCACGGTTTAATCATCCGGTATCCAACGCGTGACAGATTTTACGTTGGGCCGAGGATGTCTCGTCTGGCTATCGATTCGTTGTTCTCAGAAAACCAAAACATGCCGACGCGGGTCATTTTGCGGGGCTTAGTCGATGACATTCAGGAGAGCTGTAATATCGGCGTACTAGACGGCATGGACTTTGTGTATCTGGACCGGATCCAGAGCGACTGGCCTTTGCGTGTCCATCTAGAAGCAGGAAATCACGTTCCGGCGCACTGTACGTCAGGCGGTAAAATCTTGTTGGCTCATTTGCCGGACGATATACGCGGCAAACTGATAGGTCTAAAGCCGCTGAAAAAGCATACGAAGAGTTCGATTGTCGATCCCTTGTTGCTGGAAAAAGAACTCGCAGACTGTCTCAAAAAAACCTTTGCAACGAACAATGAAGAAAATACGGTTGGAATTGTTGGGGTCGCGGTACCGATTGTCGACAATACAGGGCGAGCAATTGCCGCGCTTGCGTGCCATGCGCCCGTTGCCCGGCTTTCATTGGAAAAGTTGAAAAAATTTGTTCCTAAAATCAAAAAGGCCGCCAGTGCGTTGGGTCACTATTGGAGTTAACTTAGTTGCCGGTAACCCGCCCGCTTTTTGTATTCGTTGCCGCTCGTTGAAAATCCTAGGTGGAAATCAATCATTGGGTCCTTTCTCAGTGAACGGCGCTGATATCTTGGCATCTTCAATTTTTCATGGAGCTCAACGTCATCGGTGAGGCCTGACTATTTGCGTCCTGCGATTGGGAATTGCATAGCGGCATCTAATCTGTCGTAAGAAAACACTAAGAATTACCAGTTGACAAAACATTTAGTTAATAACTAAACTGGACAACACATCCCATTTTTTAAACCAATAAGACGGGATGTCAGGGTAGACGTTGGGGGGTCTGATGGAGTTTCTCGAATATTTCGGGGCTGTGTTTACTCCTTGGTCGTTGCTGATACTTTTCATTGGCACGATCGGGGGGCTCTTGCTCGGCGCAACACCAGGACTGAGCCCAACCATGGCAGTCGCGCTGCTCATTCCGTTTACCTTCAAAATGGAACCGGCCCAAGGCCTGATTTTGCTGGGAGCGGCCTATACCTCTTCGGTCGCTGGAGGCGCGATTAGTGCAATCCTCCTTAAAATTCCCGGGGCGCCAGCCAATATTGCAACCGCGTTGGACGGATTCCAGATGGCGCAAAAAGGTGAGGCTACAAAAGCGTTGCAAATGTGCTTCATATCCTCGGCTATTGGTGGTGTTATAGGAATTCTGGTTCTGATTTTCTTAACACCGATTTTGGCCGTTTGGGCATTGGGGTTCGGACCATCTCACCTATTTTGGATCGCTATATTTGGTGTCACGATTATCGCTACTATTGATTCCAAGTCAGTGACCAAGGGTCTTCTTTCCGGCTGTATCGGACTGTGGATCTCGACTATCGGATTTGATAGCATACAAGGGGTCGAGCGGTTCACCTTTACCGAACATCTCGATGGCGGCGTTCACGTGATTGCCGCGCTGATCGGTTTGTTTGCTATTCCGCAAATCGTGGAGATGCTCGAAATTGGTCGCAACAAGAAGGTCATGTCGCGGATAAACACAACGTATCATAGTTTGGCGAACTCCATAGTGGAGGTCCTCAGCAAAGTTCGTGCTCTTTCCATCGGCAGTTTCGTAGGCGTCTTTATTGGTTTGATTCCAGGGGCGGGTGGGCAAATTGCCGGTATCATCTCCTATGATCAGACACGCAAATTCAGCCCAAATCGCGAAAAATTTGGTACCGGCGAGAGTGAGGGAATCGTGGCGGCGGAGACTGCGAACAACGCAATGGTCGGCCCGTCGCTGGTGCCGCTTTTGACACTAAGTGTTCCCGGCAGCCCCACCGCCGCAGTACTGCTCGGCGGACTATTGATCCACGGAATATTTCCCGGACCCGACTTATTTACAAAACATGCAAATGTCGTTTGGACCTTTATCGACTCTATGTTGATAGGTCAAATACTCATGCTAATATTTGGCCTCTATATTGCCCGGGTGGCGGCCAAAGTTGTAATGATACCACCCCCCATTCTCGCTGCCGGGATTTTAGTGCTCGCGGTATTTGGTACGTATTCCGTTCAGCATTCGATTTCCGACGTCTTCGTTATGTTGACCCTCGGGTTGGGTATGTACTTCCTAGAAATATTCGGTTTTACAGCCGCCCCGATCGTACTCGGCATTATTTTGGGTCCAATCGCCGAAACCAACTATGTGCAGGGCAGAATCATCGCCCAGGCGGGTGACGGTATGGTGTCATATTTCTTAACGGGCCCCCTGAACAGCACTCTTTATATTCTGTGTCTAGCTTCGATCATTTATAGCGTCGTCTTGGAGGTTCGTTCCAATAAGAAAACGGCTCTCGCTGAAGAAAGGGCCATGGGATGAACGAACAGCAAACTCTTTCCAAGCGTTGGCCGGACGCCATATCTGTGGTTTTGATATTGGGTTTATCGCTATGGATTTTGTTCATCAGTTTTAATGTCAACGACCCGACGCCATATCTGTTTCCGCAACTGGTTTCGGTGGCTTTGGTAGCGCTCTCTGTTTTGGCGCTAGTTCGGTCGTTAAAGGGCAAGGAGACGAGCGGCAATTCCGTTACAGCTGGGGTAATTAAAAACATCGCTCCAGGGATTGCCATAATGATTCTATTCGTTTTCTTTGCCGCTGAAATTTTCGGATTTTACACCGCGTCTGCCTTGGCGTTCTTGGCAATCGTTATAATCTATGATCCCGCTTCCCACTCTGAGCTACGTACATGGGTCAAGCGGTTTGGAGCAATGTTCGGCTTTTTGGTCGTCATGTATGGACTTTTTACACTTCTACTAAAGGTCCAAATACCCGAGGGGTTGTTCATATGAGAGCAGCCTTAAATTTCACCAACAACCTTATGATTAAGGGAGGATAAATATGAAGCGTATAATTACATCAGTGGTTGCAATGCTCGTTATCTCGTACAGTAGTGGTGCATTTTCCCAAAAATTTCCGGATCGTCCATTAAGTGTCACGGTTGCGTATAGTGCAGGTGGTGCGACCGATTTTCAGGCCCGCATTGTCACAATGGTTGCGGCAAACAAACAATACCTCGGCCAGCCCATCGTCATTCTCAATCGGCCGGGAGCAGGTGGCAAAGTGGGCTGGAACTACTTTGCGTCCAAGGCTAAAACAAACGGATACGAGATGGCCGCTTACAACGTTCCACATTTCATTGCGCAATCTATCAAATTTAAGACCAAGTACAATATCAATAATCTTGAGCCCATAGCCAATTGGGGCGCTGATCCTGCTGTATTTGTTGTCGGGAAAAACAGCCCCTTTAATTCGATTGGCGATGTCGTGAAGTTCGCCAAATCTAACCCGGGAAAGATTACGGTTTCCGGCGCAGGATTATTTGTTGGCCATCACATTGCTTTTCTTCAAATCCAAAAAGAGACCGGCGTGAAGTTGACTTATGTCCCGCACAAAGGCGGTGAGCCAGATCTCTAATATGTGTTGGGTGGTCATGTTTAGGATGGCGTAATCAATTTTTCTGATGAATTCC
>CAZYHH010000222.1:0-5516 GCA_964647295.1 uncultured Pseudomonadales bacterium | reverse complement strand
CAAATGCCTTTTTGTAATATGCCCTCACACCATGACCAAAGATGATCGGATCGGTCACCTTCATCATCGTCGCCTTTAAATGCAAAGAGAACAAAACACCTTCCTCGGTTCTAGCAATCTGATCTTCGAGGAAAGCACAAAGAGCCTTTTTACTCATAACCGCAGCATCAACGATTTCTCCGGGATCAATAAAGAGTCCATCCTTTAACACCTCTTCTCCATCCGCAGACCTGAACACGACTTGCAGATCGCTCTGCTTATCCGAAATAAACGATTGTTCACTCCCGTAGAAATCGCCTTCTTGCATATGGGAAACTTTGGAACGTGAGTTTCCAGACCATTCGCCCATCGAATGGGGAAACTTCTTCACATAATCTTTCACCGCTTTAGCCGCCCGACGGTCTGAATTACCCTCACGAAGAACCGGGTTAACTGCACTACCCTTTATTCGGTCATAACGCCTCTTCACATCCTCTTCACCTAGATCAACCGGTTCTTCTGGATAATCAGGTAAATCATAGCCTTTATCCTGGAGCTCCTTAATCGCGGCATGCATTTGTGGGTTAGACGCACTAATATTTGGGAGCTTAATAATGTTAGCCGAAACATCTTGAGTAAGATCGCCCAGCGCAGCAAGCTCATCTTCTATCCTTTGGCTTTCATTCAGCCTATCTGGGAAAGCCGCAATAATTCTGCCGGCTAAAGAGATATCTCTCATTTCCACTGAAACGCCTGCGGCTTCAGTAAACATCTTTACTATTGGCAAAAGTGAATACGTCGCCAATCTAGGCGCTTCGTCAGTATCGGTATAAATAATTTTCTGCTTGTCAGACATCGTTCTTACTACTCTTAGGTATTACGCTTTTAATTTAGGACCATTTTGATAGGCGATCATAATCTTCATTCGTGGAGCTAACCCATTCGCCCTTATCATGAGCGCCTTCGAATTTCCAAAACACAGCCTTCGTCTTTAAATAGTCCATGATGAACTCGCAAGCTGCGAAAGCATCTGGTCTATGCCTAGAAGCCACCAAGACCAACACGATTTGATCAGAAGGTTCCAGATCGCCAACCCGATGAACCACTCTCTGAGCTAACAAATCCCAGCGCAGACCCGACTCAACCAAAATTTTTTCGATACTCGCTTCAGTCATCCCAGGATAATGTTCCAAACGAAGTCTTTGCGTCAGTTCATCGTTACTCTTCGACAGACGCTGCTCTCTCACTAATCCTGTAAAGCTCACTATAGCACCAACTGAGCTGCCGATCTCGGCTCTTAATCTTTCGTATTCTAAAGCCAAATCAAAATCGACCTTCTGAATTGAAACCTGCTGAGAGACTTGCAATATTTAGCCCCCCGTAACCGGTGGAAGAAAAGCGACCTCCTCGTTACCAGAAAATTCAAAGTCGCCTTCTATCAACTCTTTATTGACGGCAATCCGAACATTATCGGCGAACAGACAACTCGCTCTGTCTTCTCCAAAGTGGCTCGTTAACTGACCCGTTAAGTCATCAACACTATTTGCGTCTAATTGGATCTCATCTACCCCTATCTCTTCTTTAAGTGATGCAAAAAATATAACCGTTATTTTAGCCATTATAGATTCTCTTGCCGCACCCATTCGCCAGATTTGCCGCCCGTTTTTCTAACCAGAGCGGTTTTTTCAATCACCATCTCTTTGTCAATCGCTTTGCACATGTCATAAATCGTCAATGCCGCTATGCTGGCACCCGTCAGGGCCTCCATTTCGACACCGGTTTTATGTGTAACACGGGACTCGCAAGTAATTTTGATTCTCTTGACATCCATCGGTTCGATCATGATGGTCACTTTATCCAGGGGTAAATGATGACAAAGCGGAATTAAATCAGCACATTTTTTGGCGGCTTGAATCCCAGCTACTCTAGCGACCGAAATCACTTCTCCTTTTTTGATTTGATTATCCATAATCGCCTTGAGAGTCTCAGGCAACATAGACACAATAGAACAAGCCACCGCGACTCTAACAGAATCAGTCTTTCCACCGATATCAACCATATTAGCCTCTCCAGACTCGCCCACATGGCTTAACTGATCATTATCACCTGTCATGATTATCACTCTAATAAAATAACGTATATTATGCCCTATCTTTTTTTTAAGGACCGATCGAAATACAGTTATATCAATAACTTAAAAAGATCCCAAAAGAGAGATCGATATTGAAAACAGCCAACGCAAGTAAAGTAATTGTAGGTATGTCGGGAGGGGTAGACTCTTGGGTGGCTGCGTTTTTGCTAAAAAAACATGGTTTCCTGGTCGAGGGTCTCTTCTTGATGAACTGGGAAGAAGACGACCATACAGAGCTTTGCACTGCCAAAGAAGATCTCGAGGACACCCGCAAGGTCTGCGAACTCCTTGGCATAAAGTTACATACTGCTAATTTCGTGTCAGAGTACTGGGATTCAGTATTCAAATGCTTTATTCAAGAATATGCAGCTGGAGGGACACCAAATCCCGACATTCTTTGCAATAGAGAAATCAAATTCAATCACTTCCTTGAATATTCAAACCTTTTAGGCTCGGACTACGTGGCTACCGGCCATTACGCGAGAATCAAGCATAGTGGCTCAGACCATAGCCTGCTTAGATCGCGAGATGTAAACAAAGATCAAACTTATTTTCTACAAGATGTCCCAAAGAACAAACTCGGCAAGTGCCTGTTTCCACTGGGAAATTTATTGAAAGAAGAAGTTCGAGCACTCGCACATTCACAAAATTTCGAGAACAGCAGGAAAAAAGACAGCACTGGGATTTGCTTCATAGGCGAACGACGCTTTGACGATTTCATTAAAAGCTATATTCCAGATAGCCCTGGTAGGGTAATCGATCTGAACGGACGCGTACTCGGAACCCACCGAGGATTACATTTTTATACAATCGGACAACGCAAAGGCATCAACATTGGAGGTCTAAAAGACAGGCCGGAGGCACCATGGTATGTCGTAGACAAAGAAATCAATACGAATACACTCATTATCAGTCAAAACGAATCAGACTTGATGAATGACTGGCTGAGGGTGTCCAACGTTAATTGGCTTGAAAATATAGACATGCCAATTAGCTGCCAAACTAAGATACGCTATAGGCAACCCGACCAGAAGTGCAACATTATAAAAAGCGCTAAAGGGGAGTTATTGGTGAAATTTAATCAAGCGCAAAGAGCAATCGCCAAAGGACAATACGCGGCTTTCTACCAGGGAGACACCTTGCTGGGAGGTGGCCAAATAGTTGCTAGAGGGACCAGGAGATGCAGCATTGGATAATCTAAATCTGCTTACAGCCATTTCAGCCATAGACGGTCGGTACCGCAACAAAGTAGAGGAACTGGCCCCAATCGTCAGCGAGTACGGATTGATTAGAAATAGAGTTCTAGTTGAGTGCGAGTGGTTATTGTTTCTTTGTGACATGGAAGAAATTAGCGAAATCAGCGGACTCGATAATCCTGAACAAGTGTTTATCCGCGATATTTATTTGAAATTCCGTATCGAAGACGCAGAGCACGTCAAACAAACAGAGACAGCCACTAACCATGACGTCAAAGCCGTAGAATATTTTGTAAAAACGTGTCTACAAAACAACCCTAAAACCAAGAGTCTTGTTGAATGGGTCCATTTTGGATGCACATCAGAAGACATCAACAATACCGCGTACGCGATCATGCTAAAAAATGCTCGCTCCGAAGTGATGCTAAAAACGATGAATTCGTTAATAAAGGAAATTGAGGTCTTATCAGAGGCAAATGCTTCTCGTGCGATGCTTTCTCGGACTCATGGTCAGGTAGCTTCACCCACCACTCTTGGCAAAGAACTCAAAAACGTATCTGAGCGTCTCAAGAGACAATTAACTCAGTTCGAAAAGATAGAGATTCTTGGAAAATTCAACGGCGCCGTCGGAAATTTCAATGCGCACCACACTGCCTATCCAAACGCGGATTGGGTTACTCTATCTAGTCAATTTCTTGATCGGTTAGGACTCAAAATCAATAAACACACTACTCAAATCGAGCCTCATGATTATGTCGCTGAATTATTCGACTGTCTGAAACGATTCAATCAGGTTTTAGTTGATTTCGACCGAGATATATGGACCTACGTCTCCATCGACTACTTCAAACAAAAGATAGTCGAAGGGGAAACAGGTTCCTCAACCATGCCACATAAAATCAACCCTATAGATTTCGAGAACTCTGAAGGCAACCTAGGAATCGCGAACGCTCTGCTTGAACATATGTCCTCAAAACTGGCGATTTCGCGCTTACAGCGAGATCTCTCAGATTCCACAGTTCTTAGAAATATCGGTTCAGCGCTCGGGCACTGCGTGCTCGCCTATAAATCAACGTTAAAAGGATTAACGAGACTTGAAGTAAATGAAGAAAAAATTTCTGAAGATCTTTCTGACAGTTGGGAAGTGCTGGCGGAACCTGTTCAAACAGTGATGCGAAAATACGGGATGACAGAACCTTACGAACGACTCAAAAAAGCCACCAGAGGGAGACGACTGGACGAGAACTCCTATCACGCTATCCTCAAAGAATTGAATCTTCCAGAAAATGCAATGGATGAACTTAAGTCATTAAGACCAGAATTCTATATTGGCTTGGCCACCCAACTCACTCGCGAAAATGATTGATAGTAATTTCAAAGTGATTCGTGCCAGTTGGAAAAATCACTGCGCAGATCTCAGAAAAATACGCGAAATTGTATTTATGAACGAACAACACGTTCCAAAAGAAGAAGAATGGGATGGTCAAGACGAACAAAGCTGGCATTACCTGGCCATGTCCCAAGAAAAAAATCCGATCGGTTGCGCAAGGCTAATGCCAAGCGGACAGATTGGCAGGATGGCAGTCCTAAAGGAGCAGCGCGGTCTCGGTATCGGCGCTCTACTGCTAGATAGCGCGGTCATTCACGCAAAAGAGCTAAAACTAGAACACATTTTCTTGCACGCCCAGACCTATGCAATCGGTTTTTATGAAAAAGCAGGATTCAAGGCGCATGGCGAAGAGTTCATGGACGCTAATATACCCCATTATGCCATGACCTTAGTTTCAAATAACTAGATTATCCATAAACTCGTTAACCGGCGTCTCACTTAAACGATTTAAGTCAGAACACATCTCAAAGATTTCGTTAGCACGACCTTGAGGGAACCTCACCATCAGGTTGTGTTTGAATTTATCCTCCAAGATAGGAATCCCTTCCTCTCGTCTGCGTCTATGGCCTATAGGGTACTCAACAGTCACATTCTCACTTGAGCTCCCATCTTTATAATAAACCTGGATCGCATTGGCGATAGACCGCTTATCCGGTTCATGATATTCGCGACTAAAACGCTCATCTTCCTGAATTTCCATAAGCGCTCTGAGCCGATCAACCCTAGGATCACTCGCAACATCATCTTCATAATCCTCAGCCACAAGGTTGCCCTTCAGCAAGCCAATAGCCGCCATGTACTGCAAACAATGGTCTCGATC
>CAZYHH010000221.1:0-5562 GCA_964647295.1 uncultured Pseudomonadales bacterium | reverse complement strand
CCTGGTCCTCGACCTTCATAGTCGTCTGATGAAATTTCTTTGATGACATTTTCGATATAGTCTTCTTTGATGTTGTTGGCGGCTTGTACAAGAGAGCCGGGAAAATTAGTGACATTGTCGGTGCTTTTTGAGTAATCACAGGCACAAAGGAATAGCATGCACAAAGCCACCCAAGACAAATAAATTGTCGGTTTATTGTTTTTCGCTTTTTTCGATACTCGGGCTTTAATTGTTTGGCTCATATGTTTGCTCTAGTTAATCTCAATACACTCTCCTAGGGTAAGGTCTCTTAGACTTATATTTCAAATGGTTAAATCGATTTTTTGAAGGCGTGAACATGCTTGTGAACTATGTTCCCTATGGTGATAAGCTCGAGACAAGAAGGAAGGAGATATGTTGAGAGAGAGAGAGTGATTGTGTCTGATAAAAAGCAAAGCGTGGGCGCTAAAACTCCCAAGGCAAAGGATCCAGAATCGGCATTTGGAACGGTTACAGCGCCAATGAGAGACCCCGTTCCGACGCCGCGTGATTTAGATCCGGAGGGTTCTGATCGGGTAGGGCTGACTAATGCCGAAATCGATTCATTTCGAGAGACCGGCTATTTGATAAAGCGCGGCCTGGTCGCTTCCGAGCTTTTTGCCCCGATTATGGATCTTTGGTGGAGACAGCCTCCCATATTGAAAGCAAATGTCCGACCCGATGATCCTGAGACCTGGGTCAGACCCGGACGATTTTGGCCTGAAGAAAATCGCTGGTCTCTTGGGCGGGATTGGATGGGCGTTTCTGAATGGCCTTCGTTAGACCAAGATAGACCCGGCGCGGAGATAGGCGAGCGTGTGGGCCGACTGCCCCATAAATTAACCACCGATATTGCGAATGACGTCTGGCGATGGCACGGAATAGGCCATGACCCTCATTTTGTTTCCATTACGTCGGCCCACCCTAACGTGTTGTATATGGCCGAGGCGTTGATGGGAGGACCGGTGAAAAAGCCTCGAAGGAATCGTGGTATTTATTCGATCTTTCCGAGTGACCCATCTCAGGGAGCGTCAAGATTGGGGCCACACATGGATGCCAACATGACCGAAATGACGGTGGTGATGTACCTTGAGGATGTCGAGCCCAGATCCGGTGGTTTTACCATTTATCCGGGGTCTGCGGAGATGCTTTATCCAACCTCGGAGCAAGCTTTTAATTGGGTCGCGACTGATAAGTCTAAAAAAGTGATGGACTTCATTAAGAGGGAGGTCACGCCCGTCGAGTTTACCGGGAAGGCTGGCGACGTGATATTTTGTCATGGACTGGTGGTTCATTCGGCAGGCATTCAGGAGAGTTCGAAGATTCGAGTTGCGGTCATTCAAGATTTTAATCGAGTACGCCAGAGAGGGCATATGCGCTGGAGCGTCGCCGGAAAAAATGGCGGGAAACGTGTCAATTGTGACATGGACGGGCTGATTGTTTTTCCGGAAGACGGATCGCCTGATGATCCTTCCGATGGTATGCGAGAAGTGACGACTCAGTGGATCATGGATTCGAATGAGTACGTGTCGTCTCGAGAAGCGCCGGTAGGGAGCCTTTTTTCTGACTGGAACATCGGCCAGACACCCGTTGAAGGTAACATCTACGATGAGCCGCCTTGGTGGGAACGCTACGGATTGCCTATGCTGCCGACCGGGAATATCCCTAGAGGTGGCGGGGGTGCTCCTGCCCTGCCTTTAGCCGAAATAGGTCAGTATCTCGGTAGTGGGGTGTGGTCTGTCACTGATAGAGCTTTTAGATTGGAACGATAGGGTGTCTAATACTTGAAGCCTTGTTATCCAAGTATCGGAAGGGATTAAGGATGTTTTTACGAATAGCGTTATCGCTAGGTGGGCTGTTGTTGGTCTTGATCGCTTGTCTTTTGCTGTATATGTTTGCCGCGCCAAGGCCTTTGGATACGACCGACCCAACGATTTTTCTAGAAGATGGCAACCTGATGAATTATTGCGATTTGCCGGTGTTAGACGGTTCAGGGAAAACCTCGAATGAGATTCCCAAGGCCTACACTCCTGGCTGCGGTTATTCTCGTACTCCTATGCCGATTCTTGCGGATTGCACTGAGCCGCTTGCCGAAGGAGTCGTTGATATGAGGGGCCTTTGGTATGGCATATCAGGTTGGGTCGGTCATTTGGAACGTATAGAGCAGTGTGGCAATCGGGTGGTGGTTACGGCATACAAAACCATTCACGATTTTCGTGTCGATGGAACTCTGCGAAACGGGGCCAGAGATGTTGGCGGCATTTGTAATAATTTCAACACTGCGATTCACTTTGATAAAGACGGTGTCATGATCTTCAGGCTTTTTGATTTGTTTGATACTGTAAGTCGAAAGTTGAGTGGGCAAGAAATGATTTTCACGTTTGTTAATGGCCTTGAAGTTCGAACAAAGAAAATTTGTCACTACCCGATCGACGAACAAGATTAACCCCAATACAAAGATCAGGCTTGGTGGGATCGACGGGAACATATCTTGGCTTCTTTTGTTATAGTCAATTTTGGACGACATTCATGAGTAAGTTCTTAAAATGAATGTTGTCGCTGTTGCTACACCGAAAATCAATAATAAGGAGAAAAAAATGAAACGAGTATTAAGTTTCTTTTTGTTTGTCATTGTGAGCATTTGTTCAGTGTCAGTCATCGCGGACAATCATCACTTTACTGGGGGGCTCAATTCTAAAGCGCCTATCAATCTGCAAACTCAATTGTGTAAATTGAATCCGGGTAAGACCATGGCCCAGTACGATAAAATGGTCAGTGATTATTTCAAGTGGTCCGTAAAGCACGATGTCGAGGTTACTTTTGTTCGACAAGTTCCACTTTTTACGCACGCGAATCCAAGAAATCCTTGGGGTTATGACTTTGTAGAATTCTTGGCTTCAAGTTATGAAGATTCTGGGAAATCTTGGGATAAGTGGTTAGGCACTCCAGATGGACAGAAGTTAAACGCGACTTGGCAGAGCATCGCAAAATGCGATGTTAAGATGGCCAGTTTGTTTTTTCGTTATGCAGATGTCGAGGCGCTAAATAGCGACAAAGACCGCATCGTCACCTGGAACTGGTGTACTCGAAACGAAGGCGTTTCTGCTGATCAATTAATTGCTAAGCATGATGCCTTGGCCGCAGAGTTTTCTGGCTCCTTGGGCGAGATTGGATGGGGAATTTATTATCCGCAAATAGGAGGTGCGAACGCGCCAGGTGATTTTGCTCATATCGTGATTTACCCTGACGTAGAGGGGCTGATGAAAAGACAACAATGGTATAACGAAGGGGGTTGGAGAACGGACACCGATTACAATACTTCTTATGCAAGCTGTTCTGGCGAGTCGGCTAACATTGAAACAATTATGCGAGTTCCAGGGGAATAATTCGCTAACCCAGAAGGCTTGAAAAGTTTCGAGCCTTCTTTATTTAAGCGTCGGAGGGAGACGGATGGAGATCAAAGACTGGGAGTCCTGCCCAAGCCAATCTAAGCTTTATAGAGAATTAGTCCAACTCGATTTGCTTGAAAATGTTGCGGAGCTGGATGTTTTTGGTTTTACCGTTATACCCCCTGATAAGATCGGCGCGAGAGAATTTCATCTTAAGATCAAGCAATCCCTGATTCGTGTTATCGAAGAACGATTTGGCAAGTTGTCGAATGATGGGTTGAGCTGGAAAGATAAGAACCAGATTTTTCGGATGATCCTATGGGAAGACCAGGTATTCGAAGAGCTTTTGCTAAATCCGGCGGGGCTGGGCTTGGTACAGTACCTGGTGGGGACGAACTGTATTTTGTCTCTTTTCGATGGATGGGTTAAGGGGCCTGGCAAAGGAAGGACGCCGGTTCATCGAGATAACTGGGATTTTACCAGGTATGCTTCGCCACCCGAACCCAACAGCGCCAATTTTAACTATCTTGTGACTGATTACTCAAAAGCCGACGGCGCAATTACCTTTGTACCAGGTAGCCACAAGTGGAGGCGGCCACCTTCGTCGGTGGAAATGGCAGACTGGGAAGATAAGGCTGAGGCGATAGAGGCGCCGGCGGGTTCGATGGTCGTCTGGGGAGATCTCACCTGGCATGGATCGGCGTTGAGAGAAAATAAAGGTGAGCGACTAATGATATTGGGAACCTATCAACGCCCATTTATGCAAACTCAAGGACCTTATCGACAGACTGTGACTCAGGAGGCTCTTGCAAGAAACCCGCTCAGATTCGCCGGTCTTATGGATGTTTACGGTCATTTTCCGTTCGGCAAGCAGGACATTGACGTGAGACGTTCTTCGGAGGCCGGCCGAGTGCATAGTGGTCTAATCGATACGTCTCCTTACCATAGCTTATTTGACCAAGAGCCAGCCGGTGGCAAGGTTTCTCTTCGCCCCGATTACAATTATTTTGATTTTGATCTTGAATCTCATGGCGAAGATGCCGATAAAAGAGGGCTTAGATCTAAGAAAATCATGAATAATCGGGGAAAACCGGCCCATGATTAATTAAAGGGTGGGTTTGATCGCAGTGTATTCGGATTGGTTTGCTTATCTCCTGAATTAATTTTCAACATCCTTGAAACAATTTGTAGCGATCTTTAGCACACCAAAGCTTGATTTCATGCTTGGGAAAACGCATATTTCCTGAAACCATCATTGTTAGATGTTATGCAGGAGGATCAGATGACCAAACAACAGTCGTTTCGCAGTGCTCTCGGTGTAACGTTGGTCTTCGCGTTTTATTCAAACGTGTTGGC
Source organism: uncultured Pseudomonadales bacterium (assembly GCA_964647295.1). Taxonomy (GTDB): domain Bacteria; phylum Pseudomonadota; class Gammaproteobacteria; order Pseudomonadales; family Azotimanducaceae; genus UBA4421. Next base: position 799 of record CAZYHH010000221.1, on the reverse strand, counting down.
TTACACTTCTTTTGAAGAGGTGGAGGTGCTTTCGACGGAACCGATTTTTGAAGCGGTAAATCAAAGGGTACCCACTCAAGAGTGTCGAGTAGAGTATGTGCCCGCAAAACAGCCCAGATTTGATGGCCGTTCTAACACGCCAGGAATTATTGGGGCGCTGATCGGTGGAGCCGTCGGTAATGCTTTGGGATCAGACAAAAGTAACAAAAAAGTAGGCGCGGCTGCCGGCGCAATTCTTGGTGCTTCAATTGCAAAAGATGTGAATCGAAAAAGGCAAGAGGGCCAGTATAATAGAGTAGAGCGCGAAGTTTGCCGAACCTTCTATCGAACAGAACGTGCCCAGGAAATCATTGGCTATGACGTTTCATATTCTTACAACGGCTCGATTTACACCTCTAGGATGGACTACGACCCAGGCTCCACCATGCGTCTACGAGTCAACATCTCACCAGCGCAGTAATATTCGGTTTTTGATTCGTTGATTTGGTGTCTGCTAGCGCATACGATCTAGAGTCCTAGCGAGGCATTGAATATGACCAGTACGAGAACCGCCGGCGAGTGGAATCGCAGAAATAACTATCTAAACCACCTCAAGACTTTGCTTAAAAAGTTCTATCTAGTAGAGGATAAATCGTCCCACGAATATCTGTCTTTGAATTCTCAGATCAAGGGGTTCCTGGATGCTGGTCTTATAGCCCGAATTGCTACAGAAAAAGATCTACAAAAATTCATCGATCTTCAGCGTTATGGCGTCAAAGGGAATCACGTTTCGTCTGATAATAGTGAAGGAACGGAAACC
>CAZYHH010000220.1:0-5576 GCA_964647295.1 uncultured Pseudomonadales bacterium | reverse complement strand
GGAGAACTTCGCCACCGTCTTTTTTGGGGGCGGGACTCCAAGCCTTATGTCTCCCAAATACGTCGAAAAGATCCTTAAAATTGCAAATCTGACCAATCAGGCTGAAATCACGCTTGAACTCAACCCTGGCGCGCTTGAATTCAATAGCCTTAAAGACTTTGCAAAAGCCGGAGTTAATCGGATCTCAATCGGAGCACAATCTTTCAACAATGCCTATCTGAAAACTCTCGGAAGAATACATGATCAAAGAGAAATAATAATAGCATTTGAAGCGGCTAGAGAGGCAGGATTCGACAATATCAATATCGACCTTATGTGGGGATTACCAAATCAGGTTTTAGAAGAGTCAATAGCAGATTTAAATCAAGCTATCAATCTCGAGCCAGAACACATTTCTTGGTACCAGCTGACTATAGAACCAAAAACAGAATTCTATGTTAAGAGACCTCGACTACCGCCAGAAGATCTACTTTACGAGATAGAAACAGCAGGTTTACAGCTTCTTGAAGAAAACAATTATAAAAGATATGAAATTTCAGCTTTTGCAAGAAATGCATATGAATGTCGGCACAACATAAATTATTGGACCTTCGGTGACTATCTGGGAGTTGGGGCTGGTGCTCACGGAAAGGTTACGAAAGCAAAAAAAATCATACGAATTCAAAAACCTAGCCAACCCAGAATTTATCAAGAGGACTCATCTCGAAACAAGATCCAAAGCTTGACGGACAAAGATCTAATCTTAGAGTTCTTAATGAACTCATTGCGACTAGTGGATGGAGTTGATTGGGCTATATTCCAAAGAAACACCGGTTTAGAATTTTTGGATCTCCGAGAAGAATGGGAGAGCCTAGTTAAATATGACTTAGTTTACAAAGATAAATGCGCTGCAACAGAATTCGGGTTTAATCACTTAGACACCATATTAGAAAGATTTAGTGATAAAAAAACTACGCTCGCCGCTTTACAAAAATAAAGTCAAAAACTTCATGTTTTAGATCCATGCCCCTCTTTTCAAACTTTGTTGGAACACCTCTATATCGATTTTTCCTTTCAGCCAGGGCCGATGCATCAGAAAGAATACGCAGGCCATCGATAATCTTAAAGCAATCCTCTATCCACCTCGCGTATGGCTCCCAATCCGTTGCAATATGCAGGATCCCTCCTCCAATCAATACACGCTCCAGCTGTACAACAAAATCATCTTGTATCAAACGTCTTTTCGCATGCTTTTTTTTGGGCCAAGGATCAGGGAAAAAAATTCGTATTTCTTGAACACTATTATCAGAGAATTCATTTAAAACTAATTGGCCTGGCGCCTCCATAACCCGAACGTTTTCAATACACTTGCGAGCCAAGTTAGCAAATAAAGATCCGATGCCAGGTTTATAAAGCTCAATCCCAACAATCAAAGTATCAGGCTCTTCCTCCGCCCACCGCATCAAATCAACACCCATCCCAAACCCTATTTCTAACCCAATACCTTTGTAAACACCATCTCGAACTAGATTGCCTAAAGACATTGAATCCGTACAACTATATAGGCCGCTATACCTTTCAAGTGCAGATTTTTGGGCCGGTGTTATTCGACCTCTAAAGTTAGTGTAAGTCCTTCCAAACGCTGGATCCTTCATCTCAGTTTCGAAAATACTCGTTCACAGCTTCGCAGACTATTGAGGACCAACCAAGAATCAACAGTATTCCTCCGACAGGCGTAGCCGGCCAAAGCCAACTCAAATTATTCAATGTCATTAAATAAATACTGCCGCTAAACATTAAGATTCCTGCAAATATCAACCATGCACCGACTAATAAAAAGCAACTTGACTTCGAAGATCGAAGCTCTCGAGAAACATAGAAAAGCAACAACGCATGAATCAACTGATAATCCACCGCAGTTTCCCAACTGCTCAATCCCTGATTATCCAACAGAACAGTTAAATAATGCGCGCCTAAAGCCCCTAAAAAAACACCTAGTGCACCTAGTACACCAGAGCAAACCAGAAGTAGCAGTGAGGAATGAAAGCGAATCTACCTATTACCAGAGCAAATTATAATAGAAGTTACAGAAGCATGTTTTTTCTAATCTTAGCCATTGCATTTTTTTCAATTTGCCGTACTCGCTCAGCAGACACTCCATATAAAGAAGCCAACTCGCTTAGGGTCGCTTTATCATCCGACAACCAACGTTTCTGCAATATGTCTCTACTCCTATCATCCAACCTAGTAAGCGCCTTTCCTAATTTGAATTTATTATCTGTCTCTTCATCAATACGCTGGACGAAATCAGCTGGATCCTCTACCTCCGAACTAAGGTATTGAGAAGGCGATGCAATGGGTTGGTCATCATCAGATTCAAAGCCATCGTAAGCTGCATCGGATGCAGTTAAACGGGTTTCCATCCGCGTAACCTCGGCTACTGAAACACCGAGATCCTTAGCAATTGCCTTTGTCTCATCAGTAGTAAGCCAACTTAAACTCTTTTTCGCTGACCTTAAATTAAAAAACAACTTGCGCTGGGCTTTTGTTGTTGCCACTTTAACGATTCGGAAATTCTTCAGAATGTATTCATGAATTTCTGCTTTGATCCAATGCACCGCGAAAGAAATCAAACGTACTCCGACATTCGGATCGAATCTTTTGACCGCCTTCATCAAACCAACATTCCCTTCTTGTACTAGGTCTGACTCGTTCATACCATAGCCTCGATAGCTGCGCGCTAAATGAACAACAAAGCGCAAATGTCCCACAACCAACGAGCGTGCGGCCTCTAAATCACCATCATAAAAAAACCGTTCGGCAAGTGCTTTTTCCTCTTCCGCTCCTAGAATTGGAAAACCGCTAATAGTCTGCAAATATGCATCTAAATCCTGACCAGGCGCCAAACTAGACAATTTGATTACGTCAGTAGTCATTAGTACATCTCCGATAGCATTAAATTCATTTTAGCACTCTAATTGCTCGAGTGCTAATTACAACTATATCAAAACACTGTCCTAGATTACAAGATACTGATATTTATAGTAATTCCAGATTTTTCATCTTCGGCTGGACTCCAAATATCGCACCCAACCAACCAACTAAGGCACCACAAATCAAGACCAGCGGCACAAAAAAAACACTAACACCAAAGAATCTTAAACCACTCACATTACTATCTAAAATAAACCGCAACGGTTCATACATCCAAACCATAGTCAGGGTTACAATAACCAATCCTGCTAAGGCTCCCACCAACCCATATAAAACACCGCAGTAGAGAAACGGTCTTCTAATTTGTGCATTTGTCGCCCCAAATAACTTAAGAATCTTTACCTCAGTCAGCCGTTCTTCTATTGCAATCTTAATTGAAGTAAAAGAAATAAACGCACTCGCGATAGCGAATAAAACAACGTAAATGAAAAGAAGCAAATTAATTAGACCAGTAATTTCTCTTAAAATTTCTATCCACTCCACTTCAAGAACAACATCGTCTACATGCGACATCTTCTCTATTTTTTTTTGCAATTTATCGTAATCGTAGTATTCGACATCGTTCGCAAAATAACCCTGAATCGAAAAAGGTAGGGGATTGACACCCAATAAGTCTTTCAAATCATCGACACCCGTTAAGTCGCTAAATTGTTTAAGCCCTTGATCAGCTGGAACAAGATAAAGGTCTTGCAAGTCTTTAAACGATCGCAACTCTTCTATGGTTCTCTTTATCTCACCATCACTAGCGTCCAGTTCCAAATAGACTACTAAACCAGGCTTTCCACTCCATTCCTGATCAACATTTATTAGATTTTTATAGAACAACCAAAGGCTTGCTGGCAAAACCATAGCGATACCCAACAAAAGCGATACTCCTATGCTAAAGAAAAATCGTTTCCCAAAAAATGCGAAAGCAGTGCGGAAGTTAGATAAGTGACTCTTTAAGTAAAATCCAATACTGAACTGACTTTTAGGCCAAGGCAGATAGGATGACATTACACCTCACCTTTAATAGTCAACGAGTTAAAGTTCATTGACGCGAATCATCAACCACTTGGCCTTCTTTAAGCTCTACCACTCGCGCTTCAATTTGATTTATCAACAGCGAATCGTGGCTGGCTATGACAACTATCGAACCGATTTCTGTAAACTGGGAGAACAATTCCATAGCCCTAAGCGATAGCTCTGGGTCTAAATTGCCTGTCGGCTCATCCGCCAGTAAGACTCGAGGTCTCATCACGACCGCTCTAGCAATCCCGACTCTTTGGCGCTCGCCTGCAGAAAGCTCGACCGGTTTACTTTTCGAATGACCTTCCAAACCGACTATAGTTAAAGCAGCTCGAACTCTTCTCGCCGTTACCTTGTCACTTAAACCGATCAAGCTTAGCGGTACTGCCACGTTTTCAAAAACGGTACGGTCCATTAGTAAATGGTGATCTTGAAAGACCACCCCCAATCCCCTGCGGTAATAAGGCAGATTGCGCTCCTTAATTGCTGCCAAATCAACTCCATTAACTGTGATACGACCACTAGATGCCAACTGGTCTCGCATAATCAACTTCAATAAAGAGCTCTTACCAGCTCCAGAATGCCCTGTTAGAAAAGTTACCTCTCCTTCAAACAATTCAAGTGAAACATCCGACAAAGCTGTTTTACCGCCAAAATAAGATTTTGAAACCTTGTCGAATTTAATCTTATTCATCGAAATCCAGAATAGCATCAACGAAAACCTCTGGTTCAAACTCATGTAAATCGGACACCTTTTCCCCCAAACCCACAAAGTAAAGAGGTAAAAAAGACAAGCCTGCCTTGTCGACTTGCCTAGCCAGTGGGAATAGAAAGCCTGCCTTGGCGCTCCCATCCAATTTAGTTAACACTAAACCAGTTAAACCAAGCACCTCGTCGAACGCGATCAGCTGACTAACCGCATTCTGTCCGGTGTTCGCATCTAACACCAAAATAATTTCATGAGGTGCATTCTGATCAATCTTGATTAACACTCTTTTAACCTTAGCAAGCTCTTTCATCAGTTGATCATTGGCCTGCAGCCGACCAGCAGTATCGATCATCAGGACGTCCACCTGTTTGGCTTTAGCAGACTCGAATGCATCATAAACCACAGATGCACTATCTGACCCCCTTCCTTGGCCAAGAAGGATGACATTGCTTTTATTTGCCCACTGGCTGAGCTGTTCGCTTGCAGCCGCACGAAAGGTATCTCCGGCAGCAAGAAAAATTTTTCGTTCTTCCCTCACAAATCGATCCGTCAATTTTCCAATGGTAGTGGTTTTTCCAGCACCGTTAACTCCTACAAAAAGCATCACTTGGGTACCAGCGCTACTTATCTTCAATTGTCCTCTCAATGGTTCAAGTCTCTTAACTAGCATTTGTTTTAGTTTTGCGATTAAGCTATTGGAATTCGATAGTTCCTTTCTTTGGACACTTGTTGTTAATTCTCGAAGAATTTCATTAGTGGTTTCTATTCCCACGTCTGCTCCCAACAATGACCTTTCGAGCGCATCAAAAACCTCCTGATCTATCTCCTTTGCTCCCAGTAGCAGAGAGCCAAAGCCTTCCATAAAACCATTTCTAGTTTTAGCCAA
>CAZYHH010000219.1:0-5582 GCA_964647295.1 uncultured Pseudomonadales bacterium | reverse complement strand
TTCTGGTGGAGCCAATATTTTCCCTGCAGAGATTGAGGCGGTCATCAGTTCTCACAAAAAGGTGAGAGATGTAGCGGTTATCGGTCTCTTGGACGAAGATCTAGGAAGAAAGGTTTGGGCTGTTGTGCAACCAGACGATACGCTAGATCCGCCTGATATAGGTGAGCTCGAATCTCTATGTCAGGACCAGTTGGCACTTTACAAAGTGCCCAGGGGCTTCGAATTAGTAAGTGATTTTCCAAGGAACGATGCAGGAAAGATTCGAAGATTAGCCCTCAGGGAGGAACGAAACAGTCATTAGAGGTTCATGGGTTAAGTTAAGCAGAAGCCATAAATTTAGGGGGAATTGGCACAGCACGAGAACTTCAAGAAACAAAATTGACGCCGCGGATAATTGAACTCGCGTCAAGTCACCGCAAAACATCGTGTTACAAGCTCGTATTTCGCCAAGTTAAATACGAGTTTAGGAAAATTTGGTTGTAATAATGAGACCGTTAGAATAGGTTCAGACTTGATACTCTAGGACACGTCAATTATGTCTGAGGTAAGCACAGCTGACTTTAACGATATGGTTAGAGGGCCACAAATTGTCTGGCCAACAGTTGCTCTCTCTGTCCCGTGCTTCGCCGGTCTATTGTCCTTAACCTGGTTGGCCTTAATAGAATCCATTCCTTTCTGGCTCGCATCAGCAGGCAATGGAATTTTGATCTATTTTTTGTTCAGTGTAGTGCATGATGCTCTCCACCGATCAGTATCTAAATTTTCTTGGTTTAACGAACTGCTGGGGCATATTAGTATTTTCTTTTTTGCTCCTTTGGCACCCTTCAGTTTGGCTCGATGGATACACATGCAGCATCACCGTTTTACCAATGACTCTAAACACGATCCTGACCATTTTGCACACAAACTAGACTGGCTCACTCCGCTCCGGTGGCTTAATCTTGATTCCTATTACACCATTTTTTTTCTAAAGCAGGAGTCAGAAGAAGTACGAAGGAAATACGGTGCGAGAGTCATCTTCCAGTTAATTTTGGTCGTAAGTCTAATACTATCCGCTGCGTACCTCGGTTATCTCTTGGAAGTGATCGTGCTATTTATTATTCCCACTCGCATCAGCTCCTTTCTCACTTTAGCGATGTTTGTTTACCTGCCTCACGTTCCGTTTTCTCACACCTCGATGGTCGATGAGTATCAAGCATCTAGCATCCGATCAGGCTGGGAATGGTTGCTTACACCTCTTATGGTTTACCAAAATTACCATCTAATGCATCACCTATATCCCAGAGCCCCCTTCTATCGAATGCTGGCACTCTGGAACGCAAACCTGGATGAACACCTTGCCAACAACCCCTATTTTGTGGAGACATTCGGTACTCGAAAAAGCTCCAATCCTTACACATAGAAGAGATTAATTTTTTTGGAGCGCAACGCGTTCAGCAATAAATTTGGTCGAGACGGCAGAATTTGAACCTGCGACCACTTGGACCTCCGATTAAGTAGTCGGAAAAACTGAAAGTGTTTATTGATAAAGGTTTAAGAGGACTTCTTTCTGCAATCTTTCCCACAAAACTCTGGGTTTCAATTAGTTACTAGTACTTACTATCGCTTTAGCAGTTTATAGTTAGAGTCTTCTGGACTAGAAAGAAATATCGCAGACTCAAATTAATGACTTATTTGTTAACCATTCTAAGATTTTTGGAAGTGTTTCGAGCTCCAAAAAAAGGCATATCGATACTGGTTTTACTTGCACTACTTCTTTTCCATATTGAGGCAGATGCAAATCTTGTTGATCTTAAAACCGCCTCCGATGGGTTACTTAATAGTCTATCTAAGGAGATGAAAACCAAAGTTCAGTATGAGCTAAAAAACGATGCGAGAGCCACATGGTCTAACCTTCCAATATTTCTGTTCCCTCCCGCAGGGGTGACTCTGTCAGAATTATCTGATGAGCAACGGGTCTATGTTTACAAAATGCTTCACTCCTCTCTTTCTAGTCAGGGCTACCACAAAGCGAGCAGCATCATACGGCTAGACGACATCCTGTATGAAATAGAGAGCCAGACCATCGAGCGTGGCATAGGAAACGTAGCGATGGCTAAACTGTTTGTTGAAAGCCGCAGCTCCGGGAACTATGCGATCGCGGTCTTTGGTTCGCCCGAAGATACCCACTGGGGGTGGAAGCTGACTGGCCATCATCTTGCAATCAATGTGACGGTCAGCGAAGGACGCATAGGCGTAATGCCCGGCTTCTATGGTAGCAACCCGCGAGTCGTTCAGGATGGCCCCTACAGTGGTTTTTCGCCCTTGTCCAAGGAGCATAGTCTTGGTCTGGAGTTCGTTAACGAGCTTTCTCCGGATCAGCTGAAAATTGCTGTTGTCACAGAAGCAAAACCTGATGACGTGATAGAGGGCCCGGGTCAAAGAAACAGCCTGTCGAAATATGAAGGCTTGCAGTCGAAAAAATTGAATGCCGAGCAGCTAGTCAGTTTACAAAACTTAGTTCTGGAGTTCGTCAGAAACGGCAATGCAGAAGCGGCAGGTGCACACCTAGATGCTATCGCAACCGCTGGTTGGAATAATCTTTGGTTTTCTTGGCGTGGCCCAATCGATCCCAAAGAAGATTTTTATTATAGAGTTCACGGTGAGAGACTCTTAATTGAATACAACCTACAAAATCCAAATCATGACCACGCCGTCATTAGAGATCCGCTGAATGATTACGGCGAGAATTGGATTACCCATCACTACAAAGAAGAGCATCCCAGCCAAGAAGAGGTGATGCGAAAATTGGGGCTTCGCGCTGCCCGCAATTAATAGTAGAAAATATTGAAACTCAAAAAAACACTCAATACCTAAATTGATCCCCAATTAAGTAGCCGGAAAAACCCAAAGTCCTTATTCATAGAGGCTTCACATATTTTTTATACAGACGTCATTCCCTAATAATCTCAAGTATTAAGGCTTTGAGTTAATTCGGATGTGTTCCACGATGGGGTCAATCACCTGCTCTGGGGACTCACTGAGAAGCCAGTGTCCTGCATTTACTTCAATTATTGAGTATGGGCCTTTCATATAATCTGCCATTAGTTCGGTACCAAGACGCCCAACCGCAACATCTTCGTTACCCCAAATAAAAAGCGTCGGCACCCTTACATCGTTGTTTTGAATCTCTATGTCAATTTGATTCCCCGCAAAACTGGCGCGATACCAATTCAGAGCGGCGGTCAGCGCACCTGGTTCACTAAAAACATCAATATATTCATCTATTTTTTCAGCTCGCATGTTTCCGAAGACACCTTTTAGAAACCAAAAATCATTAAAGGTAAAAAGAGTTTCCGGAATCCCTGGAGTCACGAATAGAGCAAAGTAACTACTTCTGGACTGCTGATCTGGATCATTCTGTAAAGCTGCTCCAAACGCCGCTGGGTGTGCGATAGATAATGGCGTCCAACTGATAATTCTACTAGGTTTAGCAAGCACCACGCCCCAGCCTACGCCAGCCCCCCAATCATGGCCAACCAGATGAAAATTCTCTTCTCCGATAACGTCAGCTACAGCAAAAACATCGCTGACCATTTGAGGTACAACGTATTGATCGACTTCTTTGGGTCTCATTTGCGGACTATAACCACGCTGATCGAATGCGACGACTCTGTAACCGGCTTCTACCAGAGCTGGAATGAGATCCAGCCACATTGCAGAGGTGACCGGAAAACCATGTAACAGTACTACAAGAGGACGCTCTTCTTGTCTGCCGAACCCAGCCACCCTAGCCCGAAAATCTCCTCGTTCCGTTATGATCCGAACTAACCCATCATCCGAGTTCGAATTGAAAAATGGTAATTCGGCTGTCGATCTAGTGTGCGCAAACGACCGATCAAGTGATATTTGAGCTCCCACCCAAAAAATAACAACCAAGATCAACACCAGCGATAAAACGCCGCCAAAAAAATATCCAAAATATTTCACTAAATACGCTCCAAAATCTTACTTCAAACCATCAGTTTCATTCCAACGTCGACAATCATTCCGTCACAGTTAAATACTCTTTCATCGTAGATGCCAAAAGGTGCGTTATCCAAACCGCCATCACCAAGAAACTAATACATAGAAAGGTTGATAGTGCTGCTGATGGTGGATAAAGAATTAAAAGAAGACTCACCAAATACACAGCATAGGGGGTATAAGTTAGTATTAATGGTACAGTCTTTGTCCAATAGAAATTCTTAGGATTTTCTGAAGGGTTGATTGGTATTGTTGCAGCATCTGAGAGTGGATAAAGCTCCAAGTACCTTGTCCATCCGGTACGTCGAACAGTTCCAGTTGCATGGACAATTAGCATACCTATAAACATGAAATAACCGATCGTTTCATTTGTCGCAACTTGAATCAGCAAAAATTGCATGATTCCTATGTAAAACGGAAGGACGAAGTCGATGGTTCTTGGTACCCAGTTTAGACGGAGAGCTTGCTGAAAATACATTACCCAAATAAAGAAAACATTTATCAGGACGATCAAATGCAGGATCAAAGAATTTAAGAATACGATTGAAAACTCCATGTTAAACAAATTAGCATGTAGGCTTCCCCACCAGTTCTCCAATGCGATCGCCTGAATTATACTTATTAAGGTAATAAGTATCGGTGGGAAACGCTCTATTGCATGTTCTCGCCAGCGATGTTTGTGTTCCTTTATAGTTTCCATAACCGCCCCCTTTCTTCTTATCGGAGCATAACCTATGGATACAAGTAAGTACTCTGGGAAGTTTGGCAGGACGTATCTAGCTTGGGTTAGAGCCGCCGCCTCGTTTATAAAATTTCAGGAAGAAATGTCAAAGTTGGTCGGGACGGCAGGATTTGAACCGGCAACAACAATTGTGCAAACTGTTTTAAAAATAGAAACCTTATTTACTGGATCTAGATATGTCATCTGCAGTTCTACCTTACTCCATCGATTTAAGAAACTATCTCTGGGAAAAGGGATTAAATGAACACGAAACTCTAAAGCAATTAAGAGAAGAAACCGCTAAACATCCGTACGCAGGCATGCAAATCTGCCCAGAGCAAGGTGCTTTTATGGCAAATCTAGTCAGATTAATTTCTGCTAACAGAACGATCGAGGTAGGGACGTTCACCGGTTACAGCGCGTTATCCGTTGCCCTAGCTTTGCCTGAAGACGGGTATCTTTTAGCGTGCGACATATCCGAAGAATTTACTTCTATCGGCAAACCGTTTTGGACAGAAGCTCAAGTGGCCAACAAAATAGACCTGCAGATCGCTCCAGCACTCGATACCCTGAATATAAGAAAAGAAAATGGAGAATCAAACACTTATGATTTTGCGTTTATCGATGCGGACAAGATCAATTATCTAGATTATTACGAACTTTGCTTGGATTTGGTTCGGCCAAGGGGAGTCATTGCTGTTGATAATGTCCTTTGGGGGGGAGCGTCATAGACCCAGAAAAAATGGACGACGACACAAGAGCTATTAGAGAACTAAACGACTTAATTGCATTAGACGAAAGGGTCAATATTTCAATGTTACCAATAGGAGACGGACTTACTTTAGCGGTTAAAAAA
>CAZYHH010000218.1:0-5587 GCA_964647295.1 uncultured Pseudomonadales bacterium | reverse complement strand
CATTCGTTGTATTTTGCTCGTTCTTTGGTTTTAGGGGGGGGCACCAAGTTATAGTCGGAACCGTAGGTATCGGCTAGGTAAGTCACGATCGCCGCGCTTTCGGTCAAGACAAAATCTCCATCGACGAGCACCGGGATCTTCTCTTTGACGTTCAGCAGGGTGAACGCTTCGGATTGCGTTTCTCCTGTCCTAGATCCGATGAGCTTAGGTTCATAATCTAATGCGATCTCGTGAGCCATCCAGTGAGCTCGTATGGTCCTGCCGGTGGCCCCACCCCATATTGTTAACATCGTCCTGTCTCTCCCATCTAGGCTCTGCAATTTCGGAGATCACATTGATCCATCGAGAGCGGCTCTAGTGATGCCAATGTGTATTTACTCAGCATCGCACAATTTTTGCCCGCCATTTCCCCCAGATTGAAGGAACTGTTGGCTGACATCAACTACTCCTTGCTGTCGAAGAATGTTTCTACCGATTAAGGCTTTGCTGCTGAGGTGTGCGCGATCGCTTAACGAGAATTCAAACTCCCCGGTTATCGAGCCCAATTTTATTTCGAGCAATATCACCGGTCTTGTCGCTGGTTTAGGTTCTGCTTGCTGCTTGACCTGAATAAATTTTTGGACCGGGATTTTAACGGAAGTTAATCCGTTGTCTGTGGCCATATCGAAACCCGTGTAGACCACATTATTTTGTTCATAAATCTGAACATTGTGGGCGCTGATCGAACTCAAGGTGGCGCCGGTGTCTACTCTGGCGGTAATCTGGGTGTTCAGATCGGGCAGCAGGAGTCGTTCGATTCCTCCTAGAACCAATTTACAGTTGGAGCCTTGAGCTTCTTGACTAGCTTGTTTGGTCGGTTGAGCAACCAAATTGGCCGAACTGGTTCCGATCACGATCGGTACGAGGGTCCAGGCTAGCATTTTTGTGACGTCCATTGATTGGGATCTTATATTTGCATTGGCAGCATAAATACTGTTTATATATACAGTATTTATAAATGGTTTGATCAGGATGTCCAATCGATATATCTCAAGGGGAAGTGTTAGTAATGAGCCAAGCCGATTTTTGACGCAGCGAGTGGTATTAGAAGAAGAGGGCGGCGAGACAAATGGGGGCCTATCGGGTTCTGTCAGGTTAAAGACAATATTTTCTCCAGATAAAAATAGAACTGTCCTCACTCGGAATCAATCGCCCGATATTGGTTTTGGTACTTCGATCAATCCCTACAAAGGGTGCGAGCATGGTTGTGTCTATTGTTTTGCGCGGCCAACACACGCCTATCTTGATTTATCTCCGGGTATCGATTTCGAGACTCGGATTTTCTATAAGAGCAATGCGGCTGAATTATTGCGAGAAGAGTTGGATAAAAGGAGTTATGTTTGTACTCCGATCGCCATGGGCACCAATACGGACCCTTACCAGCCTGGCGAAAAGTCGTTAAAGGTGACTCGACAGTTACTGGCCGTTTTATTGGAGCGTCGACATCCTGTGACGATTGTGACCAAAAGCACGTTGATCGAAAGAGATCTAGACATACTAGCTGATCTGGCCGCTCAGAATCTGGTTAGCGTAAATATTAGTATTACCACTTTATCGAAAACGCTAAAAAATCAACTCGAACCCAGGACCGCTAGCCCGCAGGCAAGGTTGCGCCTGGTGGAAAAAATAAGTGCAAAGGCAGTGCCCGTGGGAGTCCTAGTTGCGCCCATCATTCCTTTTATAAATGATCACGAGATAGAGAAGATAGTGTCGCAGGGTTCAGACGCCGGAGCGTTGTCCTGTTCGGGCATCTTGCTTCGGCTGCCTCTGGAGGTCAAAGACTTGTTTGACGAGTGGCTGCAGAGATATTACCCGCTACAGAGAGGTAGGGTGATGTCTGCAATTCGAAATATGCGAGGCGGTAAAGAGAATGATCCCAGGTGGTTTAGTCGAATGCGAGGGGATGGGCCAATGGCGACGATGATTTGGGCCAGGTTTGCTGGTGCCCTCAAGAAGGCTGGAATATTTGATCAAGAATTACCAGAGTTAGACTGCAGTCAGTTTGTCGGGAGAGGGTCCCACGGATCTCGCCAATTATCGCTGATCTGATAAGCTAGCGCCTCGTGTTGCTCGAGGAGAGGGTCGATGGGTCTGATTGGATGGTCATGGGTGTTTCTCGCCGTTTACGTTGGTCTGATGATTGCTTTTGGTGTGATCGGTCAAAGGAAGGTATCTAACGCAGATGAATTTGCCACTGCTCGAGGTGGATACGGACCGCTGTTTTTGGCCTTCGCATTCGCAGCGACGACCGCGAGCGGCGCTACATTCGTGGGTTTTCCAGGAATTGTGTATAACGCGGGGTTGCCGGGGATTTGGTCAGTTTTCCTATACCCGATTGGTATTTACGTAGGCGTGCTGCTGTGTCTGCGCTTGGTGAGCAACAGCGGCAACCAGTTTGGTAGTCGTTCGATTCCTGAGTATTTGGGGATTCGATATCAATCGGCTTGGATTCGAATACTGGTTTCTGTGTTTTCTTTGTCCCTTTTCTTTTATTTAGCAGGCCAGTTAGTCTCGGGAATCGTAATGTTCGAGATTATGCTGGGCGTTCCAAAAATGGCTGCGCTAGGGATTACCTCTGTTGTGCTGCTCATCTATGTGGTGCTGGGTGGCGCTCACGCCGATATTCTGACCGACGGCGTACAGGGATTCATTATGGTTGGGGTAGGCATTCTGGTCGCGGTCCTATTTTGTTTGGGCTATGGCATCGAAGGCGGCTTTGACGGAATGATAGGCGCACTCCGGAACCAAGACGAAAATCTGGTGGGATGGCTGAATGTGACAGATGTGTTGTACCACTCGTGGTGGTCGATATTCGCCGTCTTTTTGGCGCATGTACCTTTGGGCATGTTGCCTCACATTGGGAATAAACTGTGGGCGCTTAAAGATCCTAGCCAGCAGATGCAGTTTGTTCGGTTTGCCTTTGTCTTTGCCATGATACTCGCGATGTTAGGCTTTGGCGGTATCATGGCGCGCGTGATTTTAGGGGAAGGTATCGATAGCAACCAGGCCTTGGCCCTGTTGTTTATAGATCTCTTTCCTGCCTGGTTTGCAGCGCTCCTCGGTGTAGGGATTCTGGCGGCTGTTATGTCAACCGCCGATGGTTTGGTCGTGTCATCGTCTCAGATCGTTGCGAATGACCTCTATCGCTTGAGCTTCGTACCGAGGTTTCGAAAGGATCTGTCGGAAGAAGAAATAGAACGGCGATCTCTAAAAATCAGCCGGATTTCGACCGTCGTTATCATGTTACTTTGCACATTGTTGGCCTGGCAGACGCTGGATATGAACGTCACCATACTGGTTTGGATAGGCGTCGGATGTATGATGGCGGCTTTTGCAGGGCCGCTGATATTGGGATCGGTTTGGAGCGGCGTTACCAAGGCGGGAGCCTTTTCGGGTCTTTTAAGTGGCGGAGGCGTCTACATCGTGACTTATCTGGGTTTGATCGATCCAGATTGGTTTAATGCTGGGATGCTTAAAGAGGTCGCTTTGTGGCTTCAGCGAGAGTCTCCAAATCCGTACTCGTGTGCTGCGATGGGAGAAATTGTTTCGGTAATTGTCACGGTGGTGGTTTCTAAACTCACGAAACCTTATGCGCAGGAACACATCGACTTGCTTTTTGGTAAAGAAAAAGGGGTCGCCTAGTTGTTGGTGTTTTTATTGCGATAAAAGAGGATCACAGACCCGATCAATCCCCAGATCATCAAGGTAGACCACTCCTCTGGCCAGGCCAGAGCGCTTGGGCTCCACGGGAAAAATGCCGACAGCAGACCGAGCGATAGAAAAACAGCTCCATAACCAACCAGATTTGGGTGGCTCACTTTAAAGGGCCTTTCCATTTCGGGTTCTTTATTTCGCAACACTAAAAACGAAATCGCGACAAAGAGAAAGGCTATCGTGACAGCAAAACTGCCCGTGTTGATTAGCCACACCAGTATGGTTCGCCCGAATAGCGGCGCGAGACAAGAGAGAAGACCGATGGCAAGGATCGCAACGTACGGGGTTTGGTATTTGGTATGTATCTTAGAGAATATCGCCGGCAGGTGCCCTGATTCGGATAACGCGAAAATGACCCTAGAGGCACCGACGATAAAAGCATTCCAGCTGGTCAAAATCCCGCCGATGCCGCCAATTACGAGAAAGGTCCCTGCCCAGTTGCCGTTCCATAAATTGGAGGCGGCGTCTGCTGTGGCCATATTGGAATCACCGACCTCTTCGTGGGGTATGGCTAGCCCGACCGCGCCTGAAATTGCGACGTACCAGGCAACCGCGCAGATAACCGATACAATGAGCAGCATTCCAATTTTTTTTGGAGCGAGGTTGATTTCTTCTGCTGATTGAGGGATCACGTCGAAGCCGACCAACATTCCTGGGACCATGATCAGCACGACTAAAATTCCGCCTAGTGCGGGCTCTGAGAAGTTTTGGACGTTTGACGTGTTGCCGGATAAAGCCGCGCCGCTAATCAGCAGCAACCCCGACAGAATGATCAATATGGTCACAATGGTCTGGACTAGAGAGGCTGTTCTAATGCCAACGTAGTTAGACCAGGTTACCAGCAGGGTTCCGAGGACCCCAACGATAACAAAACCTAGGTCGACGTCAGCGCCTAACACTGTCCAGAGCGTGCCGATCTTAATATCAGGAATGAGGTACTCGATCGCCGCGGGTAGCGCGATTGCTTCGAACAAACACACGTTAATGTAAGAAAACAAAAGAGCCCAGGTGCACAGGAAAGAAAAGTTTGGCCCTAGTGCTCGATGAGTGTAGATATGCTCGCCGCCGGCCCTGGGCATGGCTGAAGCCAACTCACTATAGGTAAGCCCGATCAAGCAAATTGCAAAACCACCGAGACTAAAGGCGATTAGTGTCCCAGATGTCCCTGCTGAGGTTAACCAAACGCCGGTCATTAATACCCAGCTCCAACCGATCATTGCGCCAAAGCCTAAGGTAACGACTTCTCTGCTTTTTAGGACTTTCGCAAAACGATCACTGGACAACGTCTTTACACCCAAATCGATTAATTCTCCCTAAGCTTGATACAATCTGAGATCACTTGAAAGTAGAATATTTCTTTTGGTTTTTGCAGGAGTGTTAGTTTGTCTAAGCAGATTTCTTTTGACCATCGGCGCAGAAGTTTTGAATTGATTCTGACTGATGATGGAGCGATCGAACTGTACTTGGATAATTGTTTGAGAAAGAGGCGTGAGTCGAGTTCCAAAGAACCTCAATATGTATGGACTAATGTCGAGTTAGAGTGGGAAGAGCATCACTACATCGAGGCTCGCTACTGGGCGAGCTCTGGGGAGGTTAAGGTCACCGTTAATGGTGAAAAATTAATCGATGAGAACTTCAAATGAATTTTATTTTCGATAGACTCAATTAAGTTTAAATCGGCTACCAACTAATGTGCTTGCAAAGCGGGGGTTAAAAATGGCGGAGAATTTAGAGATGAATGAAACATCGTTGAGCGAAATGCAGGAAATCTTGGATCGTCAAAGAAAGGCCTACCTAAGCGAAGGCGTGGTCAGTGATGCGGTGCGTCACGATC
>CAZYHH010000217.1:0-5592 GCA_964647295.1 uncultured Pseudomonadales bacterium | reverse complement strand
TGATTTAATGGTAGCTAGGGGGAGACTTGAACTCCCGACCTCAGGATTATGAATCAAGTAGTCAATCATGACCTGGCCCGCTGATTGCAAAAGAATTTCACCCATCCCCGTTTCCAATATTTCCTGTGCGGGAAGCCGAAGTAAGCCATTGATTTGCTTCGGTTCGCGAATGGGATATTAGAAGTTTCCCACGCGCACAGAATGTTGGTCGGTTAATAAGACGGCAGCGATATTTCTTGTGTCCCCAACAGGACAACTGTGGGGTGTGGTCAAATGTTCTGAACCCAGTCCGTAAGGCCGAAGGGTGACCACAAGAGATAGATGGGTCTCTGTGAAGTTGCGGCTAATTGTGGCGGAACACCAATCGGCTCATAACCTACGCAAGGAATCATCAAAGCTGCCAAGAGTTTTATCATCTGTTCATGCGAGTCTAATCGGACATCCCAATCCGCTCGTTAATGCGCACCTTCACCACGCACAACGTTCACCCACATTAGATCTTGCTGCTCTTTGCTCGCCTGCGCACCTGTTATTCGTTCGTGGACAAAACCTATCGCCAAAGCACTCACAAACGTCGCAAGCCATGCGGTTAGAATGACTAAATGCGTTGAGAAGCTCACATCGAACAGCTCGCGACTATAACTGGTACCTACTCCGACAACCTCTCCGATGAGAAACGCAGGAACAACAGATACGGGTGTTGCACGCTTAACGAACATGCCCAGAACAAACAACGCACCTAACGGACCGAGGAAGCAGTTAAACCCTTTCTGCGCGAGCGAAATGATATCGCTGCCCTTAGATATCTCGTAGAGACCAATCGTATAGGCGACGATAAAAATACCCATAGCCGCCGTCAATTTTCTCGCCCGCTTTAACTCTGTCCGAGCTTCTTGCGAACCCGGATTAAATTTGCGAAAGAAATCCACAGTCAGGATGGTTGAGGCAGAGTTCGCCCCGGAGTCAATGGTGGACATGGCGGCCGCAAAGAGCGCCGCTACAACGAGACCGCGCAAACCACTCGGCAGGTAGTAGCTGATAAACTGTGGAAACGCTGCATCTTGAGCAACGTTCCTGACCGATGCAATCTCGGAAGCAATGCCAACCTTGGCTGGTAGATCAAATTCCTGCAGGAAATACATTAGAGAAATGCCAACACCCGCGAGAACTACGCCGAGTACAGCCGCAGCAATTGCGCTGATCACATAGCTCCATCTCGCAGCCTTTATATTTCGTACCGCAAAATATCGCTGCAACGCCATCTGATTCGCTCCATGTGTGCAGACCATCCACATAAACAAACCGGCACTGATTGCGAACACCGTTGTCCGATTCCGTACATCCCAATCGAACCACTGAACTTCTTCGTGTTTGTATCGCTCAGATGCTTCGATCCAGTCACCAATGTTGGACCCGGTCATCCAGGCAATCACCCCCATCGTAAAGAGGGCACCGCTTAGGAGCACAACAAACTGAATGACGTCCGTCCACACGACGGCGCGGATACCTCCGAGCGTCGTATAAAGAATCGAAAACACACCAACGCACAATATGATCGTGTAAACCGATCCATCCGGTCCGCTGATGAAGGGTAGTGCGATGTCTATTCTAATGATCTCAGCCAGTGCGATTGAAGCTGTGAGGACGACTACGGAGATCCAGCCAAAAATAAGCAGAAGACAGAATATCGCTGCGAGCATTCGAACCGTGTAGTTGAATCGATGCTCCAGGTATTCATAGGCGCTCGTCAACTTCAAACGCATAAAGAAAGGAATCCAGACGAAACACACGACAAGTAATACGAGTGGTATGGGTGTTTGGCGAGTTAGAAAGCTCAAGCCCGTCCGAAACATCTCACCTGGTTGCCCAAGGTAGAGCAGAGTCGACATGACCGTCGCAAAAAGACTGACGCCCACAGCCCACGCGGGTAGGCTTCGACCACCAACAAAAAAATCGTTTGTGGAACGCTGCTTCAGCGCGATTACGACACCCATCGACAACATTGCGAGGAGATATACACTGATCACCCCTATGTCGATACTTGTTAATCCACCGACCGGGATATCCATCGTTGCATTCTCTTCGCTACTCATCGCGCTTCCTTAGATCCCTATTACTTTAGTAGGTTGTTAGCTATTACACTGCGCATAGCTTCGGCAGACCCCTCATAGATCCGCATCGGGCGCACGTCCCGATAGCAACGTTCCAGGATCGTTTCGTCAGACAACCCCGCTGCACCATGAATTTGGACTGCGCGGTCGACAACCCTTCCAACCATTTCGGTTGCATAGGTTTTTGCCATAGCCGTCTGCTGGATGACTTCTTCGCCGTTCTGAGCGCGCCACGCGGCGTCATAGACCATCAACCGGGCTGCATGCAATTCCATCGTCGAATCGGCGATCATCCACTGAATGGCTTGTCTACTTGAGAGAGGCTTGTTGAAGGTATGACGCTGTTTGGCATAATCGATCGCCAGTTCGAGGCAGCGATCTGCAATCCCCAGCGCCCGCGCAGATATCTGCAAACGGCTAGAGTATAGAAAAGCCGTTCCTGCCCCCCAGCCCTTACCTGGTTCGCCTAACACCTGCTCTTCCCTGACTTTGCAGTCTTCCAAGAAGAGCTCGAAGGTCGAGTGACCATGGATCATTTTCTGCTCACGGCCAATCGAAAATCCCGGCGTATCCTTGTCAACAATGACCCAGGTCATCCCTTCGTGTCTCTCGGTGCCCTTTACTCTAGCCAGCACCAGAACATAGTCCGCAATGTCCGCGTAGGAAATCCAGCATTTGGAGCCATTGAGTACCCACCCACCGGATTTTTTTTCCATTGTTGTCAGGATCCCCGCGAGATCTCCTGCAGCTTGCGGTTCGCTGAATGCACTGGCCCCTTGAAGTTCACCCCGAACAGTCGGGTAAAGGTACTTTTCTTTTTGTTGCTCTGTACCCAAGTCATACAGCACAGGTGCAAATCGCATTGCAAAAACGCCTCGTCCGGCGGTGCACCTGTGTACTTCCTCAACCACAATGCAACTATCAAGTAGTCCGAGCCCGGCTCCGCCAATTGCAGCAGGTGCATCCAGAGCAGCTAACCCCAATTTCTCTATCATGGTAACCAGTGGTTTTTGAATGTCTGGCGGTAGCTCAAGAGAGTTAGGACGGTCCGGCAGCGATCGCTCCAGGGGCATCAGCTCCTTGTTTACGAAGCGGCGTACAACGTCCCTTAGAATTCGCGTTTCTTCCGGAAGATTGAAGTCCATTGAGAATCCAGGTACCGGTTATCGAACGGGTATGGTAATAAAAAAAAAGGCCTATGGCAGGCGCCAACCCCTTCTCATCCAAACAAAAATGCCGAACGGTTTGCACCGTTCAGCATTTTCAGTTGGTGTAGCTGAACCGCTACTTAGGACCACCAAAGGTATACGATGCGCGGAAGCCAAATAGCTTCTTGTCGGCTAACGCAACTGACAAACCTCGCGCGTTGCCGATACCATCGGGCACACTTCCGAATGCACCACTGATGCCCGACAGGTCAAACAGGTACTGCAGCCCTTTTGGCTGTCTGTCATCAGTGCAGTTCAGGCAGTACAACTCAGCTGTGAAGTTGTCGATCTCAACGCCTACCCGTAGATTGACCTTGGTGCCAGATCCTGTGTGCGTGATGTTTGCTTGAGATGCATACATTTTGTCCGTGTAAATTACATCAGTCCGAGCAAAGAAGCCCCAGCCATTGCTGAAGTTGCCATCGTAGTCTATGGACAGCGTGCCGCTGTTTTCGGGATAACGAGAAAAGGAATTACCCTGTACAAAGTTTGAGTCACCAAGCAAGTCATAGGCATCTGAGCTGAAAAACCCTCGGCCAATTTCACTCTGGTTGTATGCATAGGTAAATTCGGCCGACCAGTTCTCGTTGATGATGTAACCACCTTCAACTTCCAAGCCTTTCAATTCTGCTGTCGCACCTTGTCCTACGATAGAACCAGAAACGACCTGCGGTTCACCCGCGTCATCAATGTATGAGGCCGCGAAGATCGGCGTATGTACGTTTTCGACATCTGTTTTGTAAGCTGTTACCGCGAGGAAACCTCTACCTTCATCAAACGAAGTCTTGATACCGAATTCAATATTCTCTGCATCTTCCTCATCAACTTCTACGCCAGCACCATTCGTTTGCGTTTTAACTTGTGTAAGCTCCGCTTCGGACAACCCTGACAAGCTCGCGTTAAACACACCCGGTCTCGTGCCTTCGGAATAGCTGGCATACAGCGTTGTGTTCTCAAAGGGTTTGAAGTCTACGATGAATCGCGGCAGTGTGCTTTTGAAGCTGTCCGAGAGTCCGGCATCGCGGGGAAGCAGGGGTCGATGGAAAGCGCCATTGGCATCAGCTGCTACATATGAATACAGATACTGGCCTTCCTTCACATCATCATCCTGCCGACGAAGCTCCAGACTCAGAGTTAACCTATCGGTGACATCATATTCAATGGAACCAAATATGGCGGACGTTTCAATGTCTGCCCAAATAACTCCGTCGCCTGACGTTACTCTTCCGTAGCCTGCATTTACGTTGCTGGGAGCTCCGCTGAATACGGCGTACGGGTTATAGCTCACCGGATAGGGAGCCGTCGTATTGTCAATGCCATCTGTTGGGAAGTACACGATCAACGAACCAACCGTTTGAGTGGAAAACTCAAGTTCCGTGTTGCTATAACCGATCATCCAACGAAATCGCTTATCTCTGGCAGAACTAAAGCGAACTTCCCAGGAACTATCTTCCAGAGCATTCATTCTTAAATCCTGCGCATCCGCCGGGTGGTTAGCGCCAAACCCGCCAAACATATCCCCACCTAGTCCCTCAAGATAAAGACCTTCAGTCTCGCGACGATCAAGATCGTTCATCGTGCCGTAAAAATCTTCGTGCTCCGCCCAGATAAAGTTGATATTCATGCCGTTTTCGAAATTGTAGTTCGCAACCACACTGATCTCTTCAGCTTCTCTTTCCAAACCAAAGTGATCCGGGACTGTAGCATTTGGCATTAAGCCGAAGTCCGTCCTCGCATTGCGCCGCATCTCGTGGGCTCTCGCTGACCCGGTGTCTTGTCCAATATGATACGAGCGGGGCTCAGGCACCTTGCCGCAAATGAAGGTGGGCGTGATTAGGGGAGCGGAGCCACCACTTGGTCCGAAGAAACTTAAATCCGTTTCCGTTGAACGTTCCATGTAGCGCTGGATCTGCCCGCCTCCGGTACAATTATGATACTCACCACCTGAACCGGTGCGATGATCAAACAGTGTCGCTGCATCGGGGCCGTCGGAATCTTCCCAATCGTGATAGCGAACTTTCATATCGAAGCGATCTGAGGGATTGAAAAAGACGGTCAGAGAATAGTCATCGGTCGAACGTTCACCGAGATCTTCGCCGCGTACGGTCTTGTTCTTGTATTGCCCATCGGTTTCGTATTCGCTGATCGTTGCACGTGCGCTCAACCAATCCGTGATGCCTCCTTCAACGGATACACCAAAGCGCTGCGTGCCGTACTCGCCAATGTCTGCCGAAACCCGCGCGGTAAATTCGTCGCTCGGATTTTTTGTGATG
>CAZYHH010000216.1:0-5606 GCA_964647295.1 uncultured Pseudomonadales bacterium | reverse complement strand
AATTAGACTCTTATTCACCGAACTCAGACCATTAGAGAGAACTAGGTTAGTGCCAAACAAGAAAATTGAAATCCGATATGACGATCTTGATGATTATCGGGTAGAACCGATGACTTTTGAAGGTAAAGAAAAGCGTGTATATGTTAGTGGTCGGGGCCCGGCTGTTATTGTAATGGCTGAAATGCCGGGAATTTATGAATACGTCGCTCGGTTTGCGCGCTATGTCAGAGATGCCGGGTTTAGGGTCTATATGCCCGATTTATTTGGTACGGCTGGGAAACCACCCGAGGCCATGGACTTTGTGAAGACGTTTGCGAAAACATGTATTAGTCGAGAATTCCGCGCGTTTGCCGCAAATAAGTCCAGTCCAGTAGTTGACTGGTTAAGAGCTCTAGCAAGGTCAGCATATGAAGAATCTGGGGGTCGCGGAGTTGGAGCGATAGGAATGTGTTTTACCGGGAACTTTGCCTTTAACTTGATGCTTGAGCCTTCGGTCCTAGCTCCGGTCATGTGCCAGCCTTCACTGCCAATTGGAAAAGCGGGTGGTATGCACATCGCAAGTAGCGAATTGAAGTGCATAAAAGAACGGCTTGATCAGGAAGATCTTTCGGTTTTAGCGTATCGCTTTGAAGGGGATCGACTCTGTAGGAGCGAGAGATTTTCAGACTATGAGAAGGCGTTAGGGGAACGTTTTGTTGCGAAGGTGCTTCCGGATGAAGCAGCTCGTGAAGAAACGGGCATGTCGCCACATAGTGTTGTAACTATGCATTTGGTGGATGAAGAAGGAGAGCCTACAAAAGATGCCGTCAATGAAATTCTAGAGTTTTATAAGCACAGGCTTTTATAGTTCATTCTTTTGCCTTAATGTTGATTTGCAGAACCTTCGTAATTGCTATAAACAAAGATTTTTGGTTAACCGGCCTGAATAGATGAATCATTTAGTAGGACGCTGTTTTCTTTTCTTAATCCTTGGGTTGATGAGTTGGATGAGTTCACAATCTAACGCTGTTGAAGTGCCGATCGATCAATATAGTGAGAGTACGGTGGGATTAGAATGCGACCAGATATCTGGCGTCGCTAAATTGAAGTATTTTGTTTTAGATGTCGACCAGAAGATGGTCTATGAGTGGGCCAATGAAGGCTGGCGTAGTCAAGGCTTGAACCGCGTGACGGCTGATGAAGTTGAATGGAACTACTGGCAGGTGTTTTCTTATGTCCTTAATCGTAAGAACCTAAATCTAAGACAATTTGGTTTCGCCAATTACCGATGTGTTTTGCGACCAATCTCTGAGATTCCCGAAAGGGTAAACTTGGCTTACGAAGGTAATAAGATCTAACGTACTCTGGTTTCGCAGTCGGTGCGACCATAATCCGGAGTACATATTCCTTTATCACATGACATCGTCCCTTTGTAAGGACTACACCAATTATTCTCGGGGAAATGAGGGCCTGCCGTGTCTTCTGGCTGCTCTATCGGAGCGAAGATTCCGCAGCTATAGAGTGCCGTTAAAGAGAATAGAAACATTAGGCGAAGGTAGTGTTGTCTTGATTCTGTGGGCAGAGTGTAAGAGTGTTGTTCGTTTTTCATTTGAAATCTAATCGCTTTTATTGAAACCGAGATTCTCTAATTGCTGATCGTGTTCGGACCTTGTGATTTGGTATCTTAGTATCATAGCTATCGATAATGTTCCTGCAACTGCGCCAGAGACTATGAATACTAGGGCAAGATAGGAGGCCGCCACTTCTTTTTCTAGAAGTGTTTCCGCAATATCAAATCCTGCCCAGGTAAGCATGAAGCCACTGGCCAAAATCCCGAAATTAGCTACCAACTTGTTGAGCAAGTTATTGGCTGAGAATACAAGGCCCTCCGAACGTGTTTTGGTTTTTATTGCTTCATCTTCAACGATATCGGAAAACATGGAAGCGATTAATATCCAAAAACCTGTCCAAAGAAAAATTTGAACAAATCCGTTAATGCAATATAACCACCACAAAAGACTCAAGGTTCCTTCTCCAGTTGGTGGGAGGGTAGCTGTATCATAATATATATCGAGTAGCCGCGTTCCCATCAATATCGGAGCGGTGACGATTGCGGCCAACGCAAGATAAATGGCTAGTTGCTTTTTATCGAATCGCTTTTCTATTAGCGCTAATATCCATAACGAAGCGGCAATGGCTCCTGGTAGTTGGATGAAGCCGCTAAAAGCAAGATCCATCGGCCCCCAGTGCCAAAAAAAATTATTAAGATAGAGTGCCGAGCCACCGTTTAGGCCACCGTTTAAGCCAAAAAATATCATCGCGAAGAACAAGGCGAGCCAAGACTTATTGGTGACTAAAGATCTGATTTCCGGTAATAGTTCTTTGAGTGAGGGCCTTGCGATTTGGTTGGGGGGCAGTTTTTCTTCTATTTCTATATGTCGCATACGCCAAGAAGAATAGCCGTTATAGCCGATGAAAATGGCACTCACCCAGATACCGGACCAAATATATCCCCTAGGATCGTCCCAATTTTCTGACATAAAAAATAGTAGAATGGGCCCCACAACAAAACCTATCCCGATAATATTGGCGATTTTAGAATGGCTCCAAAGAGCCGTCCGTTGGTCATAGTCTCGATACATTTCCAGTGCGAGGGCTTCGCGAGGAACGTTGTATATCGTGTGAGAGATTCTCAAAAGGGTCGTCAGGAAGGCCATCTGCAAGAAAAGCAGGAATTGCGAAAGCTCGATTTGTATGACGAATAGCAAAGTAATGCATAAGCTTGTTGGCAACACGCCAGCGAGCATGAACGGTATGCGTCGGCCCAAAGGATGCCTGTAGCGATCGGATAGATAACCGATGGTAGGGTCAGAGAGGGCATCGAAGGTGATCGAGATTGCTATCGCAATGGTAGCGAGATAGGCCGACAAGCCTAATATTTGATTATAATAATAAAGCAGAAACAACCCCAAGAATTCAAATAAGCCCCCGTTGCCTACCGAGCCTGCGCACCAATACCACATTTTTTTTGTCATCTTGGGTGCCAAAAACATATAGCCGCGTATCGGTCCGACAATGCCTTCTAAGGATTTAAAGTTAGATAAACCATCTGAAGGCGAGTATGGGTTTTTGCAATTAGGAGGGTGGTTCTTCATTGAGTTATATCCGTGGTTTTTGCTTTTCTTGTTCATCGATTAACCGTGTTAATGCTCTTCAGGTCAACCACTCCTTCATGCGGTCGGGTCTATCCGAGAAGATCCCATCGACGCCCATTTCGTATAGGCGTTTCGCGTCTCTCCTCGAATTCACCGTGTACACGAACACCTTGAAGTTGTGTTCTTTGATATTCTGAATCCTTTTTTGGGTCATGATCTTACGGGAACAGTTGATGGCAAATGCATTAAGATCGCTCGCTATTTCAAAACAGGCTGTGTCCCATTTGTGAAATAAGGGGGCCACTGGAGTGTGTTTATCGATCTCCCGAAATTCAAAAAGCTCTTGGTGTTTGAAGGAAGAAACAAGTATCGGAATCCTCGTCTCCTTCTGAATGTATTGGGCGGTTAGTTTGCCTGTCTGATTGCCTTTTAGTTCAATATTTAGCCCGATCGTTCTGTTTTCGACTAGAGCGGTTTGGTTTAGTAGCGAGATTACGTCTTTTAAGTAAGGAATTCGTTGCCCGTCTTCCGTCTTAATGTTGGGCAGGTCACCTGCAGTCAGTTTGCTAACTTTGCCCACTGCGTTGGTGGTTCTTTCTAAAGTGTCGTCATGAATGACGATCAACTCATTTCCATTCTCTTGCGTTGTGAGCTGATGGATGTCCAGCTCTAAAAAAGTGCAGCCTAAATCACAGGCCGCTTTGAAGCTCGAGAGAGTGTTTTCGGGTTCTAACCCTGCTGCTCCTCTGTGCCCGATAATCGTGAAGTCGAATTTTGATAAATGGTTCGTTAATCGTGTTAGTTTACTATTCAAGCTTCAAGCCGCAGATAAGAGACTGTTAGAATAACCCTCATGACATATGAAGTACTAGCCAGAAGACTAAGACCCTCAAGGTTTTCAGAATTAATTGGCCAGGACCAAACAGTTCGCGCCCTAGCGAACGCGTTGGACTCAGGTAGGTTGCATCATGCCTACCTCTTTACTGGAACACGTGGTGTTGGAAAGACAACAGTTGCGAGGATTTTGGCTAAGTGTTTGAACTGTGAGAAGGGCATTACGTCTGATCCATGCGGAAGGTGTTCTGCCTGTGCAGAGATCAAAGAGAACCGTTTTATGGATTTGATTGAGGTCGATGCGGCCTCTAGAACAGGAGTTGACGACACGAGAGATCTCTTGGAAGACGCACAATATTTACCTTCAAGAGGCCGTTTCAAGGTTTACCTAATTGACGAAGTTCATATGCTTTCCGCAGCGAGTTTTAATGCGTTGCTTAAAACATTAGAAGAGCCTCCCGAGCACATCAAGTTTTTATTAGCGACTACTGACCCCAAAAAAGTGCCAGTGACGGTTCTATCAAGGTGTCTACAGTTTCAGTTAAGAAATTTGTCGTCAGACTCAATCACTAAATATTTGCAGAAGGTGCTGGATGACGAAGGCGTTGGATATGAAATTCCTGCTATCGAAGTGATCGCGAAAAACGCTCAGGGTAGTGCTCGTGATGCGCTGAGCTTGACTGACCAGGCAATAGCCTTTGGCGATGGAAATATCTCTCACGAAAATGTCGTTGATTTGTTAGGCGTGGTCGGAAGAGATAAAGTCAATGCGATGTTAGAAGCTTTGGAGTCAGGTTCTTCTAAACGAGTTTTTCAATTTTCAGCTGAGCTAGCCGAACGAAATACCAGCTTTTCTGAATTGTTGAAGGGTATGATTGAGTCTTTACACGAAATGGCCGTAGAATTATCGCTCGGTAAGAGTATCGACAAAACGTTTAGTGCTGAAGAACTGCAGCTCTACTACCAGATCGCGTTAGTAGGGTTGCGAGATATTAATATTGTCCCGGATGAGCGCAGCGGGTTTGAAATGACGGTGTTAAGGATGTTGTCTTTCTCGCCCCATCCCGATTCAAGAGTTCCTCAAAGGCAAAGTCAGGAGGAAGACTATGATTCTGTCGAGCCTTCTTCGTCGTCTCCAAGTGATGAATCCGAGAATTTGACCTTAAGTGAGAGTTCCAAACCGGTGAGAGAGTCCAAGGACCAGCTCGATGATTCTGGCAACAGTTCATTGTCTGAAGAGGCACTCACAAATAGTGAAGGTGTTGTAGCCGCCGAAAACGTGAACTGGGCGGCAAAAATCGACGCGATGGATCTTGGCGGTATTTCTAGAATGATCGCGGAAAATTCGATAGTCGCGAAGTGGGAACTGCCCACGGTGGAGTTGAGATTGGATCAGAACCACGACACATTGTTATCGGCTCAATTAGAAAATGAGATCTCTGAAGCGCTAAGTAAGCTAGAAGGAGTAGAAGTGTCATTGAGTTTTGAGGTCGGTTTGGTAACCGATGAGACCGTGGCGAAGTTGAACCAGAGACTAGAGGAGGAACGGCAGGCCAGGGCTGAGGCGGCAATTAATAGCGACCCTAAAGTTTCTGGTATCTTGGACGAGTTTGAGGGCGAGATTAAAGAGATAAAGCC
>CAZYHH010000215.1:0-5622 GCA_964647295.1 uncultured Pseudomonadales bacterium | reverse complement strand
AGCATATGAAATATCTGAGAAGGAGTCGAAGGGACACAAACTTGCATATTATGCTCTGCACAAAGTTGCAAAAATCTTTCCAGCCGGGCAGAAGAATGTTCCGGTCCAGCACCTTCTAACCCATGTGGAAGCAACATCGTCAGACCACAAAGGCGAGACCACTTCGTCTCGCCAGAACTAATAAATTGATCGATGACGACTTGAGCCCCATTCACAAAATCACCAAATTGTGCTTCCCAAATAACCATGGTATCCGGCGCAGTACTCGCGTAACCATACTCAAAGGCCAGGACCGCCTCCTCGGACAACAGTGAATCATAAATGTCGAAGGTGATGTCTTCTCGCAGCAAATTGATCGGTATGATTCGCTTACCGTCTCTTTGATTATGAAGCGCAGCATGTCGATGAGAAAAAGTCCCAACACCTACATCCTGCCCAGTCAATCTAATAGGGTGTCCTTCTTCAGTTAAACTGGCATAAGCCATGACTTCAGCAAAACCCCAATTGATCGGCATCGCACCGGCAGCCATCTTATGGCGGTCCTCAATTATTTTTTGAACCTGCTTATGAACAGCAAAGCCGTCGGGCAAAGCCTCCATACGATGTGCGATGTTTTGTAATTTAGCTGCGTCATAGGTCGTATCTCCGGCAGCATCCCAGTCGTGCCCTAAGTAGGGTCGCCAATCTACAAAAAGACCTTCATTAGGTTCGTTCACAATACTCAGTGCAACGTTTCCACTGCTCTCTAACTTTGTCCGATACTCTTCGACAAGCGCATCAGCTTCTTCTTTTGTTACGACGCTGTTAGAGATGAGTTTTTCCGAGTAAACACTATGTGTAGTCGGATGAGAACGAATCCTTTCATACATCAGCGGCTGAGTTTTCATCGGCTCTTCCGACTCGTTATGACCTCGGCGTCTATAACAGACAAGATCAATCACCACATCCTTTCGGAACTCCATCCGATAATCTGCTGCCAACTGAATTGCGTATACCATAGCTTCAGGATCATCACCATTGACGTGCAGGATTGGTGCCTGAACCAACTTTGCCACCTCACTGCAATACTCAGTCGATCGGGTGTCCACCTGTCGATGCGTCGTAAAACCGATCTGGTTATTAATGATGATATGAATACTGCCGCCGGTCTTAAAACCTCGGGTTTGAGACATTTGAAAAGTCTCCATCACCACCCCTTGTCCCGAGAAAGCAGCATCACCATGAATGATGATGGGCACAACAAGCCCACCTTCATAATCCCTGCGTCGATCTTGTCTTGCTCTTACAGACCCTTCAACAACGGGACTGCCTATTTCGAGGTGTGAAGGGTTAAAATGCAGGGCAAGGTGCATTTCTCCGCCCGGTGTATTCACATTCGTGGAAAACCCTTGATGATACTTTACGTCTCCCGAGCCTTTTTCTTGGGTAACATTACCTTCAAATTCATCAAATAGATCGCCTGGGTTTTTGCCCAATATGTTAACAAGTACATTCAAGCGTCCCCTGTGTGCCATGGAAATAACACTTTCCAGAACCCCGTGAGAGCCGAGCCTTTGCAATAATTCATGCAGCATCGGGATCAGACTCTCGCCGCCTTCTAGGCCAAAACGCTTGGTCCCGGGATAACGCCTTTGTAGGTATTTCTCCAGACCGTCAGCCGCAGTAAGCCGCTCCAAGATGGCTTTTTTTTGCTCGCTCGAATAATTGGGCTTGCTGCGGCTGACCTCGAGTCTTTGCTGAACCCATTGCTGCTCTGCCGGATCGACAATATGCAAATACTCTGCCCCAATGGAGGAGCAGTAAGTCGATTCAAGCGCCGCAATTAAATCGGATAATTTCGCAACACCATCTTCATAATGAAACCCGCCAGTCTGAAAACTCTCTTCCAAATCAGCATCAGACAAATGGTGAAAACCTAAGTCCAAATTAGGCATGTGGGGTCGTTCCATAATGCCCAAAGGATCTATGTTTGCCCTCTTGTGGCCTCTGGAACGATAGGAGGCTATGAGGTCCTGAACGCGCATCTGTTTTGATTCATGCTCGCTCGATACGTTGGTCGCGACTTTTTCGGGTTTTGCTTTGAGGCGATTTATCCCAAGCCGTTCAAAATGCTTAACAACTGAAGTGTGGGGAGTGTCTGTTCCGGAAGCTCCTTCTACCCTAGGGAGTTTTTCAAAATACTCGCGCCAATACTCAGATACTTCGGAAGGATCGTCTAAATAGACCTCATACAAAGACTCAATGTACGCAGCACTCTGACCGGCTAAATGCGAGGTCTTTTGCATCTTCTGAAAAAAACTATCTGCCATCTATAAATCACCTCTATCGCGCCTGATCCAGCCTGAACTCAAGCTAAAAAACTCAACCCAACCGAGACTATATTCTATCGGAAATTTGATAAAAATAGGTGCAAGAAAAGTTATTTTGAAATCGGTCTGAACGGTATTATCCAGATCTAGGTGCCGGTCTCCAATAGCATCGTCCTTATCTTGCCAATGGCTCGAGTAGGGTTCAAACCCTTGGGACAGACGTTGACGCAATTCATGATCCCTCTGCAGCGAAAAACACTGAACGGATCGTCAAGATCAGCAAGTCTCTCTTCGGTAGCAGTATCTCGACTGTCGGCTAAAAACCGATAAGCCTGCAGCAAACCGGCAGGACCTATGAACTTATCAGGATTCCACCAAAAAGAAGGACAGGAGGTAGAACAACAGGCACAAAGAATGCACTCGTACAAACCATCTAACTTTTCTCGATCTTCAGGGCTCTGGAGTCGTTCTTGCGCAGGCCGGGGCTGGTTATTTACAAGATAAGGGGTTACCTTTTCGTAATTGCTATAAAACTGACCCATATCCACGACCAGATCCCTGATTACCGGAAGACCTGGCAAAGGCCTGAGCACTAACTTCCCCTTTTTCGCGACCTGGGATACCGGCGTCACGCACGCTAACCCATTTCGACCGTTCATGTTAATCCCATCAGAACCACAAACTCCCTCTCGACAGGATCGACGATAACTCAATGTCGAATCCTCTGCTTTCAAAAGCTCAAGAACATCTAGCACCATCAGATCCTTCCCTTCTGGCAGCTCCACATGCATCTCACGCATGTTCGGAACCTCGTCTACATCGGGGTTAAAGCGATAAATACTTACTTGCATAAAAACCTCTAATACACCCTTTCTTTGGGCTCAAACATCTCAACAGTCTTCGGCGCAAAATTAACATCTCTCTTAGCTACGCGTTTTTCTTCGGGAAAATACATAGAATGACACAACCAGTTGGCATCGTCCCGTTCACCATAATCGTCCCGAGCGTGAGCTCCTCGACTCTCTTTACGCTCCTCAGCAGCTATGGCCGTAGCCTCTGCCACCTCAAGCAGATTATCCAACTCCAGAGCTTCTAATCTAGCAGTATTGAACGAACTTGATTTGTCCGGAAGATGCGCTTTAGCGATCCTGTCTCGCAACTCGGTCAACACGACAATCCCTTCCTGCATATTTTTTTCAGTGCGAAAGACCCCAAAACTATTCTGCATGGTTGTCTGCAATTCTTTCTTGAGGTCCGACACCGACTCTCCGGAAGAAGACTCGTCCCATCGATTAAGTCGCGCTAAAGAATGTTCAATATCGCTATCCGCAGCGTCCCGGTATGAAACCCCTTGACGCATCACTTCTTCGATGTGGATACCCGCCGCGCGACCAAAAACAACTAAATCCAGTAAGGAATTCCCGCCTAATCGATTAGCGCCGTGTACTGAAACACACGCGGCCTCGCCCGCCGCATAAAGTCCCTGAACTTCCTCATCCACTCCACCAACTTGCGTTAGCGCCTGGCCACTTACCTGAGTCGCAATTCCACCCATCATGTAGTGACACGTGGGAATAACCGGTATTGGCTCCTTTACAGGATCTACGTGAGCAAAGGTCCTGGATAACTCCAGGATACCCGGCAACTTGCTGTTCAGCACCTCTTCACCCAGATGATCTAACTTGAGCAATACATGATCATCGGCAGGATTCTCGGGATCGCACCCTTTACCATCTAAAATCTCCAAGATCATCGACCGCGCAACCACGTCTCTACCCGCCAGATCCTTAGCAGTGGGCGCATAACGCTCCATGAATCGCTCGCCTTCGCGATTAATCAAATACCCCCCTTCTCCACGACAACCCTCGGTCACCAGAGTACCTGCACCTGCGATACCTGTCGGATGAAACTGCCACATTTCCATATCTTGCATCGGTATGCCTGCCCTAAGCGCCATCCCAGTGCCATCTCCAGTATTCATCAACGCGTTTGTCGTCGATGAATAGATACGACCTGCACCACCAGTAGCCAGCACGGTCGCCTTAGAAGCAACATATACAACCTCGCCAGTTTCAATGCATATCGCGATAACCCCTACAATCACGCCATCCTGATTCTTAACGAGATCTACGGCAAACCATTCATTTAAAAAAGTGGTATTTGCTTTTACGTTTGCCTGGTACAACGTGTGCAACAAAGCATGCCCCGTTCGATCGGCCGCTGCGCAAGTTCTTGCTGCCTGCCCGCCTTTGCCAAAATCTTTTGA
Source organism: uncultured Pseudomonadales bacterium (assembly GCA_964647295.1). GTDB lineage: Bacteria > Pseudomonadota > Gammaproteobacteria > Pseudomonadales > Azotimanducaceae > UBA4421. The sequence continues at coordinate 1,047 of CAZYHH010000215.1, read as the reverse complement.
TTGTCCACCGAAGGGTCTTTGATAAATTCGTCCATTTTCTGTACGAGAAAAAGGCAGCCCCATGTGCTCAAGCTCAAATACCGCTTGAGGTCCTTCCGAACACATGTACTCGATGGCGTCTTGATCCCCTATGTAATCAGATCCCTTGACGGTGTCGTACATGTGCCAGCGCCAATCGTCATCAGGATCATCGCTCGCAATCGCACATGTAATCCCCCCTTGAGCCGACACGGTATGAGACCGGGTAGGGAATACCTTGGTGATGACAGCTGTTTTCAAGCCAGACTGCGCTATTTGCAATGACGCTCTCATGCCAGAACCACCACCACCGACGATCAGACCATCAAATTCCATTTTCCGAATATTAGCCATAAGTAATACCTAAAACTGCCAAATTAACTTCATGGCCCAAATCAAATATACAAACATAATCAACATGCAGGCGACCTGATATGAAAAGCGGATCGCTGTCGAAAAACTCCCAAGCCCAGAGATAAATTCAAGATGCGCACTACGAATGTAATCAGTCCCGATAGTCCATAATCCCACCCAAGCATGCGCAAGCGTCGACAAAAGAACCATCGTATTAAATATCTGCATGGGAGTACTTAAGAAGAAGCCCACCAGCACCGCATGCGTAATTTCGGTCGTCGCAAAAAACCAAGTTAACACAAGTGTATAAACGGCCATGATAAACGCAGAAACCCTTTGAATCACAAAATCTGCTAGGCCACTGCGACCCAGGCTGAGCACCTGGGTTACCATAAATTCATTCCTATTATCCCCGTGATCAAAATTGAAGAAGTCACGACTATTCCAGAACCTATCTGCGCTGCTCTGAACGAATCTCCAATATGGAAGTCGAGCAACAAATGTTTAATCCCAGCGATGAGATGATAAGTAAGGGAAAATATCAGAAACATGATGAAGGACTTCACGACAGTGTGCTGCATCAGCAACGCAGCTTCTGCAAAACCTTCTTCAGAAGAAAGACCCATATCTAATAAATAAAGCGCTAACGCGATACCGACAAACAATACCATGCCC
>CAZYHH010000214.1:0-5662 GCA_964647295.1 uncultured Pseudomonadales bacterium | reverse complement strand
TTGACGAGCGAGAGAGCGTCAGGCGAGCCGCAACCTACGGACTTGTCGCGGTTGGTGAAGACGCGAGTACTGTTTTTCAGCGGGCAGCTAATTCAACTCAAAAATGGGTGCGGAAGTCCGGTACTTTTGGTTTAGGTGAAGTGGGAGAGTTATCAGGGGGTGTTGTAGCTCAATTGGCTAGACTCTTAGGTGCTGATTCTTCGGTTTATATCCGATCTGTAGCGGCTTCGGCTTTAGGTTCTGTAGCTCGAAGACTGGGGGTTCCGGACAATGATCATGCGTTAATCGTAAAAGTCATAGAGGCTTTGTTGGCTTCTTTAGCAGTCGAGGAAAATCGTATGAGTATGGACCGAGCGCAGGGAAGAGATATCAAATTTGTCCGGCCAACGGATGAGTGCGATGTCTGCGAGGGCATCGGTATCAATTATGGTCACGATCGTTTTTTAAAGGTGCGCTCAGTGGTAAGAGAAAATTCGCTTTGGTCTCTAGTGATCATTTGTGGACAGAGTACTTTCGATTTAACTGATCTTTTTGAGCCGATTTCTCGGGCACTTGAAAACGTTATTGTTAACGACCGCAATATATTTGCTGTGGGGCTTGCTGTTGATGCCTGGAACCGACTCATAAAAAAACACGGGGAAAGTCGAAATCAAGAAATGGATCGATTGACCTCGGTGCTTGAGCGGCTGCCCATCCGTCCTTGGGATAGTTTATGTCGGGGGGGATATGCTATTTCGGACATTAAGAAATTTAGTGATTAATGAAAATCACGAGATTTTAAATTTATATTGTTCTGAGTCATATTCGTAAGCAAAGGAGAAGCATCTTCTATATGTCCTGCGACGACGTGGATCACAGCTTTTTCTCTTTCCACAACCCCTTTTATTTTAAGTAATTGTCCTTGTAATACAGCAGATCGAAATTTTTTTAAAATCCCCGTCCATATCACGACATTAATGTTCCCTGTTTCATCTTCGATGGTCATAAAAATGATGCCACTTGCCGTGCTAGGTCGCTGCCTGCCCGTGACCAGCCCGGCAATGCGTATGAATTGGCCTGGCCTGGCGTTAACCAATTTTTCAGCTGTTGTATATTTTGACCAATCACCGTCGTTTTTAATTAAGCGCATAGGGTGGGCCCCCAGTGTGAATCCTGTATACCGATAATCGCTGATCAAATTTTTTTCTGCTGATGGCTCAGGACGTATTACGGTTTTTCTTTTTGAGGCGACCTCTTTTATGTCGTTAGGAGAGCTTCTTATAAGCGGAAGAGGGCGGTTGATTCCTGCGACATCCCAATTTGCTTGATGTCGATTCCCGGACAAAGATTTTAGCGCATCTGCACGAGCCAAAAATCGCATATTTTGGTCGTTGATCTGTGCTCGGATTGCTAGTTCATCAATACTGCCAAATGGTCTTTCCTTTACTGCTCTTTCTATGCGTAAGCCACTCGCTTTGTCTAATCCTTTAATCAAGCGCATACCGAGTCGAATAGAGGGTTGTGCGCCTGGCGCGGAATTCGTTCCGTCGAGGGTGTGATCCCACTGGCTATGTTGTACATCAATAGGCTTGATTACGATTTGGTGCCGACGTGCATCCTGTATCAACTGCGAATGTGAATAAAACCCCATTGGCAAACTATTGAGTAGTCCACAATAAAATGCGCTTGGCTCATGGCATTTTAACCAGGCAGAAAGATAGACCAGCAGCGCAAAGCTCGCTGCATGAGACTCAGGAAATCCATATTCTCCAAAGCCTTTAATCTGGTTGAACACACGAACGGCGAAATCCTTGTCATGTCCAAGATGGGTCATGCCATCTATTAATTTTTTTTCAAATTTTTCTAGTCCTCCTCGTCTTTTCCAGGCAGCCATTGCTCTGCGTAATTGATCCGCTTCACCTGCATTAAATCCAGCTGCCACCATTGCGAGCTCAATAACTTGCTCTTGAAAAATAGGAATACCTAACGTGCGCTCTAACACTGCTTTAATTTCTTGGCTTGGATATTCAATGGGCTCTAACCCTTGCCTACGACGAAGGTAGGGGTGGACCATGTCGCCCTGTATTGGTCCAGGACGAACGATGGCCACTTCAATGACTAGATCATAAAAATTTTGAGGTTTTAGTCGAGGTAACATCGCCATTTGGGCACGTGACTCGACTTGAAAAACACCGATACTGTCGCCTCGCTGTAACATCTGATAGGTGTGAGAGTCCTCTGGAGGAATATCTTGAATTGTCAGTTGAGAACCCCTGTATTGGTTTAGCAGTGACAATGATTTTCGAATTGCAGTCAACATCCCTAAGGCGAGTACGTCTACTTTTAGTAAGCCCAGAGCTTCAAGATCCTCTTTATCCCACTGAATCACAGTTCTGTCAGGCATCGATGCGTTTTCAACGGGTACCAGTTGGGCTAGTGGGCCCTCTGAAATCACAAAGCCTCCGACGTGCTGCGATAGGTGCCTAGGAAAACCTTGTATTTGATTGACGAAAAACAGCATTTGCTTGGTGATTTTGCTGTATGGGTCGAGTCCGGCTTGTTTAGCACACGCGGGAAAATCTTCATGCTTGTCCCACCATGCTAATGATTTGGTTAGCACATCTAAGTTGTCCAAGTTGATTCCTAGCGCTTTGCCTACATCCCGAATAGCGCTTTTGGGTCGGTAGGTAACCAGGCTTGCGGCTAAGGCCGCCCTGTCTCTGCCATAGCGTTTATATATATATTGGATCACCTCTTCGCGTCGTTCGTGCTCAAAGTCTACGTCTATGTCTGGTGGCTCATTTCGCTCTTTAGACACAAAACGTTCGAATAGTAAGTGCATGCGAGAGGGGTCGACTTCCGTAATATGTAAGCAATAACAAACGGCCGAATTCGCTGCTGATCCTCTACCCTGGCAAAGTATGTCTTGATCCCGGGCGAACTGGACTATGTCCTGGATGGTTAGAAAGTAATATTCGTATTCTAATTCACGGATTAATTTAAGCTCTTTCTCGATAAGTGCTTGTGTTTCTTTGGGTGTTCCTTTGGGCCAACGCTTCTCTGCTCCAGACAAGGTGAGTTGTTTGAGATACTCAGTTGGTGATAAATGTGGGGGCACTAAATCCTTTGGGTATTCATAGCTCAATTCATCCATAGAAAAAGAACAGCGGGATGCAATATTCAACGATTCCTGGATGGCTTCAATAGGATAAATCGCTGTTAATTCTTTGATATCTCTAAATCTATGTTCGGCATTTTGAGAAATGCCATTTTTAAGCGCTGTCACAGTTGTTTTTTTTCTGATCGCCTTTAGTACATCTTTTAACGGTTGTCGATTTCTGCTATGCATTCGAATGTCGTTGCTGGCTACGATTTCAATGTTTAAGTGCGTGGAAAGAGTTAACGCGTGCGCAGTTTTATCTAAGTCATAGCCATCTTGAAAAAGTTCCAGTGCGATCCATAGTTCAGAAAAAATAGTCTTAAGCTGCGCGCCACGCTCAATCAAGAGATCGATGGTGCTCAATGACGGCGCCCATAATACAAAACACTCCTGAAGACCTAAGCGAAAATCTTTTATTTCGGCAAAATAGGTGCCTTTTTTAGATCTCCTTCTTAATTTAGTGATGAACGAAGCCAGCTGCCCATAGGCGCTGCGGTTGGGCGCCAATACAACCAGCGTTTCATTTACCGATGTGCCAAAGGATGTTCTGAACTCAGAGCCAACAATAAGTTTAATATCGTGTCTTTTCGCTGCTATGTGCGCCTTCACTAATCCTGAATAGGTACATTCATCGGTCAAGGCCATTGCTTGATATCCTTTTTTTGCTGCTGTTTCGATGAGTTCTTCAGGGTGTGAGGCGCCCCGTAAAAAACTGTAGTTGCTTAGACAGTGCAGCTCCGCAAATCCTGTCCTGATGCTTGGATGATTAGAAATAACCATGGATATACCACTGGTCTTGTGTGTTTTTAAACACCCAACACTCAGTACCATCTTTTTGACGAGCGATGTAATAATCTCGGTCGATATGCTTGGACCACCACTGAGACCTAATTTTTTCGGGCCCGGTGATCAAGATGAGTTCTTTACGAAACGTACAAATAGGCGGATTTGTTAACCACAAAGGCCTTTTTTTGTAAAAATGGAGTTCATCTGTTCTTTCATTTTCATTACTTTGAGGTCTATTAATTGAGTGACTTTCAACGAAGCTCCAAGAAGCTTCAGGAGTTGCCGAATACGTGTCTTGAATGCCTCGACAGGCTCCTTGTCCTAGACGAGCATTCATTTCATCTAACAAATAAACATTGGGCTTATAAGAACTCTTCGCTTCCTCAGAACTTTCGGGTAAGTCAAATAAGACATGGTCTACCCCTTCCCACAACGTGACACGATCCACCTTCAAGCGAACAGTAATTACTTCTTCTGGTAGCGGCTGTTGTTCTAGACAGAGTCTCGTCATTTCCAATAAGACTTCTGCGTTTTGTTGAGGGGTTGAGAAGGCAGGCACCATTTGAACTTGCCTACTGCTATCTGGTTTTTTTGTGTTGTGTGGAGGATTTTCAGCTTTGTGGGTCTCAAATTCCCAAAGCAGCATCTCGCAGCCTAACTGGTTGATGCGTAACCAGTGGTGTAATTTTTTTAACAAGGCTTGAATTGGAGACCAGGGGTGTTCGTGTAATTCCGATTTGTTGTTTACAGGTTGTAAGCAATGAATCTCTTCGATAAATCGTTGGGCAGGAGCAATTGACCGTCTCAAATCTGGTGTTTTGCCAGTCAATTCATTTAAGTAACGTAATAAATCTTTATTAAATCTTAGGCCTATTTCTTCAAATGGTAAGCTGACCAATTCTTCTAACGTATCTATCCCCATATCGGGCATTTGTTCTATCAATTTCTCTGGAATTCCAGCCATGCCCAAACCCGCATTAGTGACAGTGATTTCAGATAATTGGTCTGTATTTGAATAAGATAGTGCTATTGCAGCATGAGGTGTGGTGGCGACCCGGCCAATCGCTCGATGACCTAGCCTCAAAGATAAATCAATGGCTTTTTGCGAGATGACCTCGGTGTTGCCGAATAAACGCAGACTCGCGCTGATTTCGACTAAGAGGGTGTGATTAGACGGTTTACTAATTTGATTACTTAAACCATACAATTCTGATGCTAACCGATCGAGAGACTTTTCTTCATGGGCATCATCTCTGCGAAAATAAATTAGATCCTCTCGTATAGACAGCGCATTCCTTAACGTGCTGCCTAGTAAAATATTGGCTTCTTTTGCGGCTGCATTACACAGAATGACTTTGTCTGTTTCCATTACAACGGTTGGATGATCATTGCTTACATGTTTGGGACCAAACACTTCGAGTGGCAAGTCAGGATAAAAAAGCGCGAGCCAAAGCATACTATTGTAAAAGATGTGACTGTATCGACGATCCCTTAGTGGTTTCACGTGTAGGATCAGAAGGTAGTTGGTCTTTGCTTAGTTTTCTTTTAGGTGATGTTAGGCCTTTAGTGCCTCGCCAAAGGTGCAGTTTTTCTTTGATGTCCGTCAGTTGACTATTACTAGTGTCTATAATTTGAGAGACATTTATAGCAATGTCATAGATCGGCCAGCCTTTACGCCTTTTGTTAATATCGATATTTATCGTTCCAGGCTTTTCTGTGGGCTTTAAGGACAATCTG
>CAZYHH010000213.1:0-5710 GCA_964647295.1 uncultured Pseudomonadales bacterium | reverse complement strand
AATTACTCGATCACCAATAACAGCTCCTTAATCAGATGATATGGAAGGCACTTAACATGATTCCATTACCATCAGGCTCTAAACATCTAGCTAGCATTCAAAAGAATGTAGCGGTGAACAACCACAAAAAAGGGAGTCGAAGACTCCCTTTTTTCAACAAACACAGACGGTCCTAAGAAGAGATTTTCTTCGCAATTCGCTGTTGGTTCTTGGTTATGTCACCAGCATTTCGAATGATACCGGCGCGTCGCTCCATAATCTTGTCAGAATTTTTCTCGATACGCTTGCGATTGGCTTGCATTTGATTACCCATGCTGTCCATTTTTTTCGAATTAGCTAATGCCTTCTTTTGAACATCCTTAGCCCTTGTGGCGTTACGCTTGATGCGTTCTGCGTTTCTAGAAGGAGTCGCGTTCGACGCTTTGAGCCCACCACTGATCAACTTATTGTTGGCAGCAATCTGCTTGGCATTATATTTCACGATACTCTCATTTGCCGACATGATCGTATCGTTAATCTCGATGAGCATTTGATTAACCGCAATCATCTTTTCATTCACAGAAAGTACTGCCGAGTTCAAACCTGCACGATGCTCTAAGAAATCCAGTTTACCTTCATTACTTAGAGATTCTTTGAAATTTTGTTGGACGTCGCTTTCCCCATCGACAGTAGCGATAAGCGCTTGTCTATTTCTAAATACATCATCTGTATTTTGATTAGCGAGCTGTCTATTCCCCATAAAAGCCGCGGTGTAATTTTTGAGTATCATCGCTCGATTTTCTTCGATAATGGATCGAGTCGCATACGCTTTCGCCCTGTTGGATGTCACGGTAGCTTCCACTTCGAAAATCGTTCGACGATTTTTCTTAATATTTTTTCTGTTTGTCGCTGATGTAGCCATGGTTTAAAACCTTCCTAGTAGTTAAGTTGAGTCCTACCCAAGATCATTTACTCAAGCAGACCTAAACTTTTGACGGATTGTTACCCAATGTCAAACGAAAGATTTCCTAAAAACAGTTGATTTTTGTATGGATTCACGCAAAAACCAGGCAAGCTAAAGTCAATTCATCCGTGATTTTTTCAATTCTTAGATCAATCTTGGGTTAGCTCATACGAATAATCGGGTAGAATAATTTGAAACATTGTTATTTAGAGAATTAAAAAATGACAAATCAAACACCTATGGGAATCACTTTCGGAAGCCTAAGTGTACTCGGACCTAAAGCCATAACCGACATCGCAACAAAGGCTCAAGGAATGGGCTATAAATCAATTTGGACCGTAGAAGCGACGGGAACCGACGCCCTTACGATGCTAGGCGCGGTGAGCCAGGCAGCGCCCAAACTCGATTTGGGAAGCGGTATTATTCCGGTCCAGGTAAGAACCCCAGCACTGGCAGCAATGTCGGCGGCGACGCTGCAGGCTCTCAACCCTGATGTCGACGTTTGGTTAGGCGTGGGAGTCTCCGCTCCAGGCATCCTCAGCCAACACGGCCAGCCCAACGCCGACAAACCGATCGGCCTGATGAGAGAATATGTAGCCCTTTTCAAGGAGTGCCTGTCGGGAGAGTCAGTGACTTTCGAAGGCGATTATTTCCAAACCAAACGCTTCCGCCTGGGAATGCGACTGGGAGAACGAAAGCCTAAGATAGTCATGGCCGCCCTTAATCCACAAATGCTCAAACTCGCCGGAGAAGTAGCCGATGGCGTGTTACTGAACTACTTACCCGCGTCACACGTAAAAAATTCGATCGATCAAGTCCGCAAAGGGGGCAACGCAAAGATCTTTGCCTATGTCCACGGCGCGGTGACGGCATTCGAGCGTGGCGCAAAGTCCGCAAAGAAGGATCTCTTCAATTACGCAATGGCCGACGGTTACGCAAAAATGTTCACAGAGGCCGGGTTTGATGATGAAGTGACAGAAATAAGAGGAAAACAGGCTGAAAAAGATCGTGACGGAGCTCTCGAGGCGATCTCCGAAAGAATGATCCAGGCGATCGACTTCATCGGGTCCAAGTCGGAGGTCACTGAGTTCATCAGATCTTATATCGACGCTGGAGTAGAGCATCCGATCTTGATGCCGATGCCCTGGGGAGACGATCGGATGGGCGTGACCACCGACACGATGGAGGCCGCCATTGAAGCCGTCCATCATCCTCGTTGATTGCTTTAATTCATTTCTACCTTATTTTCTTTAATCAGTAACCGAAAACCAGATGCTAAATTATTCATCGATAACCCCAAAGTTTGGAGTGGAACTGGAGAAAGGGCTACAACTAAAAAGTTTTAGAGATGAAGAGATCAAAGCACTCAATCAATTGGCAGCAGAGAAAGGAATCGTCGTCGCTCGAAATCAGGAAATGAATATGAACGAGCAAGCTTCTTTTGCTCATAGACTCGGTACACCATTAACCTCTCCTATTAACAAGAAAGACATACCAGCGGAATTAATCGTCATCAAGGCAAACGAGAACTCAAAACGCGTTGCAGGCCAGGGATGGCACTCGGATGTTTCGAGTGATGCGGAACCTCCCGGTTTATCGATGCTGAGGATGGAGATCGTACCAGAGTCAGGAGGAGACACGCTCTTCGCCGATATGCGCGAAGCCTTTGAAACATTATCTTCAGAAATGCAAAGCTTCTTAAAGAGACTAAACGCTAGACATGATCCTAGGGGGCACTATCTCTATCTAAGCGGAGCTAAAAAACTGGAAGAGTTACCTTCGGCGATCCATCCTGTAGTGCGCACGCACCCTGCAACTGGCAAGCAATCTCTTTATGTTAACGACGGCTTCGTAGGAAAAATTGTGGAACTCAGCGAACCTGAGAGTGGTGCCTTACTCAAAATGCTCTACGATCATGTGGCCTACTCGGTCAATATCCAATGTCGAGTCCACTGGGAGCCTAACACAGTGGTGTTTTGGGATAACCGGATTGTTCAGCATTACGCGGCTTTTGATTACGCCGGCTCGGTACGCAAAGGCTATCGGGCAACCATAAAAGGTGAAGCGCCGGCTCTGTGATTCGCCTGGCCAGGTTTTATTAGATAATTGACCCCGAAGGTTTTTTCTAGCGCTAGACCCGAAGGGTCACCAGAATCATCTGGCGCTCTTTGCGCTTACCTGATAACCAAGAAAAAAACTCAAAGACCCGAAATTGAAAACCGTACTTCGACCTGAAAAGCCGCACATGTGTTTCCAATTCGTCGACGAGCTTGGCCTCGGCGTTCAGCCACTCGCCCCTCAAGCCACCTTTCCAGTCACAAACCGCAACTCGGACATCACCAAAATTCCGAATGCGTTTCACTTTTCCAGAGTTTACATTCGCTAGAACCACATATTCCTCGGCGTTCTTTTCCTGCGCGAACCAGACAGGCGTATCGATGAACGATCCATCACGTTTTAATGTTCCCAGACTGAAGTATTTTTCGCTTTCAGAAATCATGTTGGGTATCGCCATCTCTATAGTAAGGAGTTAAAACGTATCCCTGATGAGGAATGGAAAAATTCTTGCTCGCAAACTTATTCCATTTTTTTGCGCCCGCTAATACATCGTTCAAATCATTGCCATCGTTAAATTTAAGGGAGTAAGTTTCCATACCCCAAAAAGCTGGCGCATGGTTGTCTACGATACCCCAAGCAGAAAAAAGAAAAGGAGAGATTATCAATAGTACTTTTTTTATTATTTTCCCTTATTGTTATTAAGATGTTACATAACGTTAACACCCTAGCTAACCATATAGTCTAGAAACCTTCAAATAAAGAGCCTCGCAGACATTTTTTTTCAACTTAAACAATATGACTAATCTCAATCAACGTAAGTACGCTAAACACTTCAAGAATCTAAAACTATTCATTATTACTGTCGCTGCCTGGGTTTTAGTTTCGCCAGTTGAATCTGAAAGCAACAGTTCGACCGAATCTGCAAACCTCATTCTGTTTAACGGAGTGATCGCGACACTAAACCCATCTTTTTCAATCGAACAAGCTGTGGCCATCAGGAACCATCAAATAATCTCAGTAGGCAAAAACCAAGAAGTACTAGGTCACCAAGGACCGGGGAGTCAATTAATCGATTTGCAGGGACGCTTTTTGATGCCAGGGTTCATTGAGGGTCATGGGCATTTCATGAGTCTTGGGCGATCCAAACAGATCATCGATCTCAGCCAGGCGAAGAGCTGGGAAGAAATTGTTTCCAAAGTCGCGATAGCAGTCGATAGTTCTGACGAAGGCCAATGGATTGAAGGCCGGGGCTGGCACCAGGAAAAATGGATATCGGGCAGAGAGAATCTTGTAGATGGTGTTCCGACAAACAGACGCCTAAATCAGGTTGCGCCTAATAACCCGGTAATACTCGGACACGCAAGCGGGCACGCTGCAATGGCCAATCTTCAAGCGCTCATGGCTGCCAAAATTGATGATACGACACCTAATCCCAGAGGAGGAAAAATCGTCAGGGATCAAAATGGTACCGCGACGGGATTGCTGAGGGAGACCGCGCAAAGCTTAACCGCTTCCGCGCTTGCGAAGAGCCGATCAGCCCAAACCGAAGGCGATGTCTTTAACCAAAGGTCAGAACAAGTTGAACTTGCAGCTAAAGAAGCCTTACGACACGGTGTTACTTCCTTCCACGATGCGGGCAGCAACTTCGCAACAATCGACTTCTACAAAAAATTAGAGCAAAGAAAAGGTCTCCCCATTCGTCTCTATGTGATGATCCAGGGAGAAGACAATGAAAAATTAGAATCAAACCTAAAGAAATATTATAGCCCTTACCAAGACAATGATTTCTTAACGGTGAGATCCATCAAGGCGCAACTTGATGGAGCACTCGGCTCTCATGGGGCTTGGCTACTTCAACCTTACACAGATCTGCCTGATTCTTCTGGTCTGGTTTTAAAACCATTACCAATTCTCAAGAAAACAGCAGCACTTGCGATAACACACGGCTTTCAGCTAAATACTCACGCGATTGGAGATCGCGCAAACCGGGAAGTCCTAAACTTGTACGAAGATGCTGTTGAAGGACAAGCCTTACGTGCTCTGAGATGGCGGGTCGAGCACGCTCAACACATTCACCCTATAGACGTCCCACGTTTCGGTAAGCTCGGCGTGATCGCAGCTGTCCAGGGAGTCCACTGCACCTCAGACGGGCCATGGATTGTCACCAGACTGGGTGATAAAAGAACGAAGACGACCTCCTATCCTTGGCGCGACTTGATTGATACCGGGGCAATCGTTGCCAACGGAACAGACACGCCCGTCGAGTCCATCAACCCCATCGCGTCTTTCTACTCTTCTGTTTCGCGCACGATGAATAATTCCGAGCGCTTTCACCCTGCTCAGGCGATGAACCGCGTCGAGGCCTTAAAAAGCTACACCATCAACAACGCGATCGCCGCATTTGAAGAACAACACAAAGGGTCAATAGAAATCGGTAAGCTAGCCGATCTGGTCGTTCTATCTAAAAACCTTCTCGAAGTCCCAGACGACCAAATCTTGTCCACGCAAGTCGACCTGACGATCGTGGGAGGGATAATCAAGTATCAGCGGACCGGGTCAATCGGCGTAGGGCACTGAGATTCGGATTCGATAATCTCAGAAGCCCACAAACACAGGTCCTCTCGATAGACTTCTGAATAAACTTGAATGCCCGTTGGCAAACCGTCGGAAACGCCAGTGGGCAGGGCTACTGAGGGTATTCCCAAAGCG
>CAZYHH010000212.1:0-5746 GCA_964647295.1 uncultured Pseudomonadales bacterium | reverse complement strand
ATCCACCGGCGCCTCGAATATTCATTTTCAGAAGTGAACCCGTCATCGCGTCAAAACCCGTAGCAAAAACCAATGCATCCAACTCATATTCTTCATTTTCTGTCTTGACCCCTTTCGAGGTAATTTCCACAATTGGCGCCGATCGCACATCAACCAGGCTCACATTGTCTCGATTAAAAGTGTCGTAGTAATCCGTATCAATGGGAGGTCGTTTCGTCGCGTACGGATGGTCATGAGGCATCAACAGTTTAGCAACTTCCTGATCCTCCACCATATCGCTAATCTTATCTCTGATGTAATTTGCTGCGGTCTCATTCGCAAGTTCATCAACGGTAATGTCGGCAAAGGATTCAGCGACAAAGCGAAAGCCTCCCTTTGCCCACAATTCGTCATAGATCGCTCTTCGCTCATCGTCGCTTACATCACTTGCCAACCTTTCCGTCATCTCAAACGGAAAGCCATTGGCTGAATTGCGACAACGGTCTCGAATCTCGCGATAGTTCGCTTTAATAGCAGCTGCCTCATCCGCCGGGAGAGGCGCATTTCTAGCCGGAATGCTAAAATTAGGGGTTCTTTGAAAAATGGTCAGGTGATCAGCTTCCGAGGCGATCACGGGAGTCGCCTGGATTGCAGTCGAGCCAGTACCAATCAGTCCAACCCGTTTACCGGAAAAGTCAACACCTTCGTGCGGCCAAGCACCGGTGTGGTACCAGTCTCCTTTAAACTGATCGACACCTTTAAAATTCGGCACATTAGTCGTGGATAGACAGCCCACCGCAGCAACCACAAATCGAGCTGAAACATCATCGCCCGACTCTGTTTTCAGCGACCACTGGTTCGTACTCTCGTTAAAAGTGCTCTCATTGATGCGGCTGTTAAAAGTAATACTGCGGCGCAAATCAAATCGGTCGGCGACATGATTGAGGTATCTGAGGATTTCAGGCTGGTCAGGATAGCGAGAAGACCATTCCCACTCCTGCTCAAGTTCTTCCGAAAAAGAATAGGAATAGTAATAGCTTTCGGAATCGCAACGCGCTCCAGGATAACGGTTCCAATACCAGGTGCCACCTACGCCATCTCCTGCCTCAAATAACTGAACCTTTAGTCCGAGCTCGTCTCTTAAACGGTGCAGCAAGTACATCCCGGAAAACCCAGCTCCTATGACCGCCACATCTAGCTGTTCATTTTGCATATCCTTATCCTCGTTCGTCCTTCTCACTAACTATAACCAATCACTCACAAAAGTTAACCGCTGTAATCAAGAAACCTCTAACACCCTAACGCGAAACGATTTCCAGCCGCGCGCCACCTAAAAAAGGACTGGCGATCAATATTCGGTCATTCACTAATCTCGCCTCAACTCCGCGTGCGATCAATGCCTGATAACAAGCCTCTAGATCAGGCGCACTCAGAGTTAGGTATTTCATCCCCTCCACATTTTGATCCGGTTCCTCAGTCAGCACAGAACCCTCTCGATGCGCAGAACTATCCGACGCGAATAACTCCACGTTACCACCTTTGAGCGGCTTCAATACTTTGTGATTGAATCCTGTGTCATTGTGGTGGCCACTTTCCACGACCTGCATTCCTAATCGATTCGAATAGACTTTGGTCGCTTCATCAAGGTTCCGCACGGCAATCCCGACTGAGACAATTCCGCTAATACCAATGTCCAGCTCCGTTCTAGGCTCCTGGCGGTCAAAGGAATTTTCGGGATAAATACGGATCAACACTCCATGAGTGCTCGATGGATGAATGTCGCGACCACCGGCCCCTGCCATCAACGGCAACACCTTCAAACCCTCATTAATCAAGTCAGAGGCTTCTGCATTCGGATCAGGCGACTCCAACATTAACGCGAACAAGCCGTCTCCTCTTCGATCCAAAAATCGGGAGAGGCTCTGAGACAAAGGTTTTTCAAAATCATGGGGAGACATTATTTCAATGTTACTCCCGATTTTCGGAACACAAACCGCGATCTTTGCTCCCAAATCACGCGCACTCGACTCTGAAATATCAACAACGGAAAGTCCCAGTTGATCACGGAACAATTTCAGTGTCTGATCAAAACCTGTAACCGCGATCGCGACTCTAGGTAACGCCGTAATCATAGTCGAGCCCTCTGGAACAAACTAAATCCAAAAAACAATCAGCCTTTCATCCGCATTTGACCCAGGAAGTCCATCTTACCCAGAGGCACGCCTTCCTTTCGCAAAATGTCATAAGCCGTCGTTGCATGAAAATAAAAATTGGGCAGTGAAAAGCTCATGATGAAATCTTCGGCAACGAACGGCAGGCTTGTCGAACCCATTTTGAATACGACCTCGCCACCCTCGTACGCTTCAATTGTTGATCGATCCATCTGCCTTAGTGATGATTCAGCCTCAACAACCAAGTTTTGGAGGGCCTGGTAGTCCAGTCCGGAAGGCATATTGGGCGGACTAAACTCACCTGCCTCTAACCCATTAACCTCGCCAAGCGAATGGTGGGCCACACTAAACAACTGAAACGTAAAAGGCGCCATATTCGGATACAGGCTAATATTCACGATGTCGTCCAAATTCGTTTGATTCTCTTCGAAGTGGAGTTTGCCCTTTTCTAATATGCCAGACACCGCAGGAAGTATCTGAAGGTAGGTTTTTACGCCCAAATCATAAAGTGAAATCGCCATATTGTTATCTCCATAAAACTAGATCGTACCTCGTGCCCATCATACTCATCCCTTCAACAAGAAGTCGATGGTTCCATCGATCAGAAACTGCCATAAACAGCTGAGGGGTGATCTTTCATTTCGACTGCGAGATTATAAATCTCAGTCGGATATGGCCTTTTCGCTGCATTATTCTCTAACCGCCTCGGATACTTTGGAAACAATAGATAACCGTCCATTGGAGCGGTCAGTGGCGAGCCATCTGCATCGGATTGGCCAATCACCTGCCCGGTTTTTACTGGCGTGAAATTTTTCAGACCCGGCACCAATCGCATGAATTGGGAATCAAACTGCTGAGCAAATTGAATTTCAAAGAATTGCAATTCACTCTCATCATCGGCCTCGATCATTGATTCCAAGCTTTCTCCCGATGCAATCCTATCCATTGCCGTCATAATGCGCAGGCAACTGTGACTGGTTAAGCTTGCTGAAAGCTCAGTGAGGCCCTTTTGACCCATCTCGATCGTAATGCCCGGCACACCCAAATTTCGGGCGTATTCGTCTGCGCAAACCTGGCCGGTGGCGAACTCCTTTGCTGGGTCTCTGGTGACCAGCCTCGCACCCCCGCTCGCGACCCTGGCCCAATGATAACCCGCCAAGTGAAAAGGAAAAATAAAGAAGGGAGCTTCACTGGGTTCAATGGTTTGATGAAAATCAACAAATAGGTCAATGCCCTCAAACAAACTCATAAGTTCCTGTGCACGAACCTTTTCTTTACTTTCAGGCGCAGCATCCAGAAACACGCGATTGAGGTCGGCCTCGAGAAACCGTTCATTGGCAAGACAAGCCTCAACATTGCCCAGCATGATCGTCACGATTCCACCAAATTGGGTTTTTTGATTGACCAGGCTCTCAGCCAGCTCGGCTAACGATGGGAGACTTCCGATTTCGTTACCGTGAGTAATCCCTCCAAAGAGTATGTGCTGGCCGTGCTTCCCACCATCGAAACGAAAAGACCACGGAGCGGGTCCTGGATATCGGAGGGCCAAGCCTTGAAACTGATCTAAGTAATATTCGACCTCACTCATCGATTTGCGTTCATAACCTGGTTTAATTTAGAGTGGTCTAGCGTACCGGCCTATCAAACCTTTTTCTAGAAACCCCGAGACTTTTTCGCGCCGTGCTCAGCGGATTGTTACTAACCAATTGATTGATATTCTTAAAGAGCGGTAAGAAAAAGACCACCAGAAACTTTGGGGGAGGGAGGAGCATCTGGTGGTCTTGCCAGATCTTCATTGTTGCAATGAAGATCTTTAAAACATCGTATTTCTATAGCGTGATAGTGTGTACACCAAAAGTTACATTTTTATTACCAATCAACACTTTTTATGTATCAATCTGTATCACTCATCAGCTCACAAAACATCAACCTGTTAGGTCAAGAGGGTTTTAATTAGCGCTTGTCTATCGGGGTGGACCAGATATTCTAGGACTGTTTAGATCGACAAACAAATCTGGGGATAAGGAAGGGATATGAATAAACCGATTGTATTAATGCTAGCAACACTTACCTTTTTGGCAGGTTGCGAAGGAGAGAACAGTAGTAGGGAAGCAGCAAAATCGCAGGAGCCGATAACTTCAGAAGAAACTGCTGAATTGGCTGGTGGCACTAATAATGAGGAAGCTCTCAATCTCGAACAACTAATGGCCGCTTTTAACTGGGATATGGATAAAACCCCGATTACTACGGAGAAAGTAACTGATAATCTTTATGTTTTATTTGGCGTAGGCGGCAATATCGGCGTCTCTATTGGCCCGGATGGTGTCTTGGTCGTTGATAACCAGTTTCCTGGCATGATGTCGAAAATCGATTCAGCCGTCACAGCCATTGGTGGTAAAGGGATCGACCTAGCGATCAACACGCACTGGCACTTCGACCATGCAGAAGGGAATCTTGCTCTGGGACCCAGGGGGACGATATTAGTGGCGCACTCTAACGCTAGAGCCAACATGGCGACCGGCGGTATTGTCAATCTTGTCATCGCCAAGTACGGCCAACAGCCCTACCCCGAAGAAGCTCTCCCGGTCGTGACCTACGATTCTGGCATGCAGCTTTATTACAACGACGAGGTCATCGACATACAACACTTCAGCCCAGCTCATACCAGTGGCGACAGTGCAATTATTTTCAGAAAACAAAACGCCGTACACCTTGGCGATGTTTTTAATAATTCTGGTTATCCATTCATCGACGCCGACAGTGGCGGCGAAATCGATGGCATGATCGCTTTTTGTGCGAAGACACTAGCGCAAATGAAGCCCGGCGCAACGGTCATACCCGGACACGGTCCGCTTACCGATCTAAAGGCCCTAGAAGATTATATTAAGATGCTGGAAACGGTCCGAGGAAGAGTCAGCAACATGATGGACGAAGGAAAGACCATGGAACAAATAGTCGCGGCCAAGGTCACAAAAGACTACGACGCGCGCTATGGCGATGAGTCTGCTTCGCTGGGCTTTGTTAACCGTGTCTACACGAGCCTAAGCAAAAAAAGATAAACGAACAGAGAGAAGACATTAGGAGGATCGAATGATTAATTTCGATGTAGAGCCTGAATTTCAGGAGCAAATAGACTGGGTGGAAAAATTTGCAAAGGAAGAAATTGAACCTTTAGATAATTTTTTTCGGATCGGTAAAACAAAAGATGGCAAACCAGTCTCCAAAGAAGGATGGAATGCAATCAGAAAGCATATCGAACACCTCAAAGAACGGGTTAAAGAGCAAGGCCTCTGGGGCTTCCACTTAGGGCCAGACCTCGGCGGTCCGGGTCTGGGTCAGGTTAAGCTGTGCCTACTCAATGAAAAGCTGGGCAAAACTCGTATGGGACCCACCCTGTTCGGTTGCCAGGCCCCAGATACCGGCAACATGGAGTTGATCGCTCATAACGGCACAGAGGATCAGAAAAAAAATTACATGGAGCCCTTGCTTTCCGGGGCGAAGAGGTCCGCCTATTCGATGACCGAACCACATGCTGGCGAGCCTGGAGAATTCATCTGTTCTGCCAAGAGAGATGGGGATGAATGGGTGATCAGTGG
>CAZYHH010000211.1:0-5881 GCA_964647295.1 uncultured Pseudomonadales bacterium | reverse complement strand
GAAGAGCTCGCTGAGAGGTCAGTGAAGAAACATTGGTATTTATTACAAGAGCCATGATTAAGTTGCGTAATGTAGACTTCTGCGAATAGTCAGTACCTTACTTCGACTAGAGATTAGGGTTGGTTTGTCTAACGTTCTAACACGCTCTCCCATTTCAGTTATTGGATTCGACATTTGCCTAAAGTTCTTTACTTATCGACCGATATTACGATTAGTGTAGGAACATTTTTGTCGATTGTTGGTTAGTAAACAGCAAAGTTTGTGCCAACCACCATTGCTCTTTGTGGCGCTCTAGTTTAGCTGATCTTATGATGATGCTTTTTAAGGGTCTTTGTTTTGCGGCAAGTTGTGGTAAGCAATTGCCGATGGCCTTCTACAGGTGACAAATATTTTCCGTGATCTCTGGTTATCTTGAGGGGGATCGTTTTGACCTTGAAGTATTGACTGGATATAAATACGGGGCTTTGTACTATTAAAATTTGTGCGAATGAATAGTAAGTCGATTAACCAGTCTAACTGAGGCCACGATGAGTGATTCCGTCAATAGAGGTAACGAGTCTGAGATATCGATTATCCAAAACATTGCTCAGTCAGAAGGCGACTACCCAGTGATCATGCTCAATCTCAACAAGTATACGATTGAAGCGGGGTTCCCTGATGGAGAACTTTACAGAAATTATATGAGAGTGTTAGGCGATCTATTACCACATGTTGGCGCACGCATATTGTGGCGCAGTACATCTTATGGTCGACCTATAGGGGAGCAGGATATCGATGAAGTCCTTGCCGCTTGGTATCCCTCGCATCAAGCTTTCCTGGATTTGCCCTCTAAACCGGGCGGAGAGGAGAATTTTAGATTAAGAAAGCTCTGTGTAGAAAGCGCCGTGATCCATCGGTGCGATGGTGATACGCCTGTTTGACTACTTTCTGATAGTCTCTGAGTAACGGGTCTGCTGGTATGTGGTTACTTCTAGTGAGAAGATAATACTGAACGCGCACTGGTAAAGGATAATCGTATGTTGACCGCGACAGAATTCATCGAGACGACCACCGCTCTTTCCATCGTACTTTGGATAGAAGCCGTGATTTACCTCGGAATAGGGCTATATGAAACCTTTGATGACTTTATTCACAAAGCCCCTAAATGGGCGTTCATCAACGACCGGATGAACTCCTGGATCTGGATGCAAGACAAGGTTGGTCACAAGATGCACGCGGCGATCTGCTTTATGTTGGGGTTTGTTGCGCTCAACGGTGCATTAGAAGGAATGGTTTCTCGTTTTGAGATTGAAATTATTTTTGTGAGCTTTGCGCTGCTCTCCGGAATGATTTTTGGTTTATTGCCTCCTGAGCGTTTTGGTATTGTTACAATCGCAACGAAACCTGAAATTATTTTGCAGGTGGTGATGTACTTCTTTTGTCTGAACTTAATCCGTCCTGAAATCATTGGTCTTTGTGTGCTACTGAATCTTTGGGGCCTCTTCGTGTATTTTCGCCAAACATCCAAAATATTTGGCGGCAAGTATGAAATCATAAGAGCGGATATATTGGAGGCAACGGGTGATGAAAAGTTTGTGGGACGCGTCGACAAGATCGCGGGTTATAAATCAGCAGCAAATGAAGAACGTACAGATAGCAATGTTGTTGGTTAAGGATCTTTTGTGGGCTTGTTTCTATATTGCGCTGAATTCTTTACAACGCACCAATTGATTATTTTGCGGATGATCTAGATGTCTACTGAAAACAATGTTGAGATGGCCAAGAAAGTCTTAGCCTCTGGTTTGGATGTGGAGGAGTATCTGACCGATGATGCGGTGTGGACGATTCCCGGGTTTGGCATATATAAGGGTAAAGAAGAGATCTCGACAAAGTTGCTCGGACCGATGCACGGTTTGATGGAGAGCATGGGTAATTCCGTGATCACCAATATCGTTGCTCAGGAGGACTGTGTAGTAGTTGAGTCCTATGCTGAAAACCGAATCACCAAGACAGGCAAGCCCTACAACAACACGTATTGCCATGTTTATCAGTTTGCGGACGGGCTAATCAACCATGTGACCGAATATGCCGATACCGCCCTAGCCAAAAGCGTGTTCACCAGTTAGAGACTTTTGTTTTTTTCAATTCCTTTATGGCGGCTTAATGAAGTATTTGATCAGAAAGATTCACAAGTATTTAAGTGTCGTAGTGTCTGTTCAGCTGCTTTTATGGACGATCTCGGGAATTTATTTTGCGTTTAATCAGATAGAGCTGGTCAGGGGTGAGCAATACCGACAGGCCGATACGATCTCGGTAGACCTTGGCGAGACCAACTTCAACATATCTGAAGCTAATAACGTGCGTTTCTTTAAACGTCTAAACCTGACAGGGTTTGCCGTGGGGAAGGGTGACGAAACTGACTATCTTGATTTGGCGGGACAGCCATTGCTCAAATTATCGAATCAGGAGGCTAAGACGATTGTTTCGCTTTCCACTTCATTGAGCCCATTAGATGCCGAGGAAATTAATGCTACGGACCCAGGTGCCGAGTACAGAGGCAGACACCTACCTTTGTTTAAAGTTCGTTCCGTCAATGAGAAGGACGAAGAAATCAATGTGTATGTGGATGCTTTTTCAGGAGAGATCGTAGCGATTCGCAGTGATCAGTGGCGGATTTGGGATTTAATGTGGGGATTGCACATCATGGACTGGGAGGAACGGGATGATTTTAACCACTGGTTATTGAAATTGTTCTCGGTCTTAGCCCTTGTCAGTTCTATTACTGGATTACTACTATTCTTTAAGGTCGATTTGAACTGATGTTTGCTTCTATGCGTTACAACCAAAAATCACAGAATAGGAAGAACTGATTGCGAAAGCTTGCATTGTTAGGACTGGTTCTACTGCTCTGTGTTTCCAATGGATCGGCGGAGTCTAATGAATCCAAAAATTTTGACGATGCCTATCAAGAATTCCTCAAGGAGCTAAGGCAAAACCCCGCGAGCAATAAAGTGGGAAAGTTAGGTCTAAAAGCCTTGGAATTAGGTGAAGCTCTGTATGACGAGGGAAGTGAGGATTTGGCAGTACTGACCTTTAATGTGGTCAGGTCGGTAAGCGGACATCCTCGGTGGTTTAACATTCTGGACGGACGAAACATCGAATTGAATCGTCTTGCTCTGAGTCGCTACAAGAAGGTATACGGTTTGCAATCTGACAGACTGGTCGATCCTTATGCGAACCTAATTCTTACTTTATCTAGAAGATCCGGTAGCCCTCAACGATTTAAAAAAATGAGTGATAAGAGTGGAAAAAGTGAAATACAGAAGTTGATCAGTGAAGTTGAGGGTAATGTATTTAGTCAGCAAATAGAGCCACTAAAAGTTGGCGGTTTTTACAAACGACTTGCCGTATCTAACATGAAAGAAAGGGGTAGTTTCGCTAAAAAGGCGTTAGCTATTTTTCAAAAAGAGCTTGGTGAGACTTCAGTGGAAACTCTAAGAGCGAAATTAATCTGGTTTTCTACTCTTCCAATGAAAAAGCGGGTTAAGGGATATCAAGAAATGTTACCTTTAATGGAAAGCGTGCCAGAGTTGAAAACTCAATGTTATTTAGTCCATCAAGTGCTCTCTGCATTTTATTTTCAAAAAAAGAAAGTGGAGAAAGCCGAGTATCATCTCCAGCGGGCGGGCGAGTCAGGCGAGGGTTTGTTTTCACAACAAGATTATATCCCGATCATGAAAGTGGCCCCTCACTATCCTAGGAGTGCTCTAAGCAGAGGTACAAGAGGGTATGTCGTAGTCGAATTCGCCATTACGGAGAAAGGGACCGTCGACGCGCCCTTCGTGGTTGAGTCTAAACCTCAAGGTACATTCGATAAAGCCAGTATTGATGCAGCATTACAGTT
Organism: uncultured Pseudomonadales bacterium; assembly: GCA_964647295.1. Taxonomy (GTDB): domain Bacteria; phylum Pseudomonadota; class Gammaproteobacteria; order Pseudomonadales; family Azotimanducaceae; genus UBA4421. The sequence goes on along the minus strand of CAZYHH010000211.1, from coordinate 1,998 downwards.
TAGATTTGTGCCTACCTACAAACAGGGAAGTCCAGTGAGAGTTGAGGGCGTGCGTAACAAGATAACCTTTGACTTCAACTAATAGAACCGACATTGCTCTAATTTGAGTTGGCTTTGGGTTTCCAAGTCGCAGTTCAACTTAAGTCGATAGTTGGAGTACTGCTTAGTATGTTGCTAAAGGTTATTACCTCATCGTTACAATATCTGTTAAAAATAAGCTTACACACGAAAAATCATAAAACCCACACTGATGAGGAAAACCTATGTTACAAAAATTAATAATAGCGGCCGCATGCATATTTTTGGTTTCAAGTGGTTATGCGAGTCACCACGAAGAAGACAATCTCATGAATTCGAGTTTTGCGGATTTTCAATCCTTCACCCAATCAATGCAGGGGCGATGGCTGGCCAAGATCATATGGATTAATGACTGGCCTGGATTTGGAAAGAAAGGCGATGAAGTTACAGGTTATGCAGAGTACCAGGTCGGAGAGGGCGGTAGAGTCCTTAATGGGCGCACCTATGCAGGCCCTGGAACCCTGACCCACCTCATTTACTATGACGAAGGTAAGAAAATGATCCACGAGACGATGGTCTCCTCAGGCGGGAATGTATGGAATAACACAATTTATAAGAAAGATGGAGAGTGGAATTATCTGGTGTCTGGAAGTACTGGAGAGGCAAAAAAAATAACCGGTACTGCTAAAAGAGTATTTAGTGAGGACGGGCAAACGAATCGCTGGCTGGGTCAATGGCAAGTAGATGGTGTTGCTCTTGATCCGTTGAGAGATTCTTTTCAGCGTATCGGCGACTAAAAGGAGTGTGGTTTTTGGTCGAGTATTATTGGCTCGACCAAGTAACTCTGCTGCCAAAGGATCATATTTTGGCATTTGGGATTTACTTCAATATTGGTTCAGATTTAAGCTCTCGGCTAGGGGTATCCACCACCATGTCCGGGGGACCTTAGTGTGTGAACTTCGCTTTGTTGAAAACAAACGTTGCAAGAAAGGAGTGTAACGCCGCCAAATTGGCTTGCTGTGTGCGAATGTACTTTGGTGTTCCAGGAACTGCAGTGCCGACACCGAAGCCGATACCTTTTGAATAGGTGGCTCAAGATCAAGACAATACAAAGCGTGATCACGGGATAGATTATCTTTTCAGGGTCCGAGTGCTCAAGTGGAGTCACCGTGAACCCGAGCGTTCGGAACCCGAGTGTCTTGTCACAGAACTGATAAGCCTCGTTTAACGCAAGCTCCGTCGATTGTTCTGTTTGCAGTCGACCTTGTTTTTCAAAAAGGTTCATTTTGTTGTTGATGCAGTCCTGATAAGGAGAGATCTCTTTTTTATCCGAGATGGCTGAGTGGTTAAATAAAAACACGAGCATTGCAATAACTATGGACGTTGATTTTTGCATTTACTGAGCCTACTGAATTTAGGTGGGCAAATCGAGTTAAGTGCGGGTAATGATTTTTTTATTCTCCGCCTTTGAGCACTAGTTTACCGATGACCTTTCCTGTGATTTGATCGGATAAAGCTGTCGCTGCTTCCGATAATGGACGAGTAGATACAGCAGCCGGTTTGAGCTTACCTTCTTCAATCCACTCGAATAACGTTGATTGAAGAGCGGGGGTTAGTTTGGGGTCTGCTCTCATCGCGCCTCCCCAATCCACGCCAACGATCGCGCTCTGCTTGAGCAATGGTAGATTTAGCGGGATGCTGGGGATTGTGCCGCTAGCAAAGCCCACCACCAGAAACCTTCCACCGGGAGACAAGGATCTGAAAGCAGGGTCCGAGACCTCCCCGCCTACCGGGTCATATACCACGTTCAGTGTTTCTTTGCCCAGTATCTCTTTGAGATTGGATCTCCAGTCTTCTGTTGAGTATAAAATGCCACTGTCGGCCCCAAATGAGAGCGCTAAATTCAGCTTGTCCTGGGAGGATGCGGCTGCGATTACCGTTGCTCCCATGGCTTTGGCCACTGTAATAGCTGAAGACCCG
>CAZYHH010000210.1:1054-5953 GCA_964647295.1 uncultured Pseudomonadales bacterium | reverse complement strand
GGTCAGTTAATGGTTCGCGTTCATATCCAGGCTCTACATAAGGGTCATCTAGGTAGTGAGCGAAGTGATCAGACATATTTTGGTACTGTTCGTTGCCGTCTTTTCTTATGCGCTTATCGCGTTCCGCAAGGTACTTGTCCCTAAGCTCCTCTGGATCAAACCCCAGATTGTGATAACGATTTGTTTGTGAGGTGGTCATATCTATCTCCAACGATCTTTTTTGTCAGTTAGTAAATACAATTCTAAGGTTACCCGCTATTTCCCGCCGCCCGCAGATTGCTCGGACATCCACTCGCGCTCGAGAAGACGAGCCCCTCTAAGCATGTTACCCATATAATAATTACCTTCATGGCAGGCGAACTCATAGTTATAATCGTCCGAACGAGGCCAGAACATTTCACCTGCGTAGGGTGCTTCGTATCCCGGGTCTTCAACCTTGAAATAATAAATCAGCCCCCCTTCCGTCGGCGTGAACTTCTCTATCAATCGATAATCAACCATGGGTTGCGCACGTTCCATCATAAAATTGGTGCTTTCTATAACGGCGGTATCGCCCTCCCACCAGCCAATAGAATCTCCCGCTAAAGACATGATGTTCTCAGGACGGTGCTCATCGTTCATTCGAAAGACCCGTGTAAAATGCATCCACTCGATATTCAACATCATGTGATCATCAGTTTGGACGATAGTCTTAACGTTATTGTAAGGTAAAGACATGATCGCGTAGGTTGCTACGCCGGTCATGATGCAACGATCTCCTAGGTTACGAGACTCGGGCCCGTTATACGGTTCATCCTCGGTTTCCATCCACCAGGCGCTCCCATTTTTGGATCCCGTCCGCTCGTTAGGCCATTCATATTTCGTCGACGTTTGCCAACGCCGTTTGCCGTATTCTGTAACAGGAGGCAACTGCCCATTTTTTGGATCAACAATAATCGAGGTTCGGTACTTCCCGTCAATTTTAAACGCGGTATCTCCCCACTCGAAGAAAAAGTCATTATAGGCACCAATATTTCCGCCTTTTGGGGCCGATCGGTTAGGGTCACTCTTCGCAGCGCCCCACTCCTTTGCCGCTCGGCTCTTTTCCTCGATCGCCTTTGCTTCTTCTTCAGTTAGATAGGCTCGGTCACCAAAGCTAGCGGGGCGTGTATAAGGAGTCCTGGTCGATATGTTATAGCGCCCCGAAAGGTCGGGTTTACCGTTGGGTAATCTAGGTATATCGGCATTGGTCACTCCCGTAAGCACAAAGATTCCTAAAAAACCGATTAAAACTTTTATCTGAGCTGATGTTTTCATTTTAGTCTCCTACCTAAAAAAACCGCTTCTAAGCAAATGGGGCTGTGCCCGCCCGCATCATCGCTGGAACGCGCTGGTAATCGGGGTTCTGCGAATCTTCGTAAGGATATAACGACTGACCAATGAGACTCGCCAAATCAGGATACTTCTCCAGTAGTTGAGGGGAAGTATTTTCGTAATTCTTTTGAACACGCATGTAGGACCGCATGTAGTTTTGAACCAACGTCACTCTAAGTCCTTTATTAGTCCTTTTCTCAGAAGCATGCCAAGTCGCTCCATTCCAGATTGCCAGCGACCCCGCTTTTCCGATTAAAGGGACATATTTATAGGGTGTGGTGCTGGTATCTGCCTCATGAGGTAAGGTCGCCCGGCCATAGTGGTGACTGCCAGGGACAAAAATAGTGGGCCCATCCGCCGAGCTATCGTAATCGGTACAAATCCACGACGCATTACACATATGAGCGATTTGACCAGCGCCTGGCGGAATACCGTGTGAGTCGCTGTGTAATCCAATCCCATCAGCTCCCTCACCCTTGATGATCCACGTCTGTCCAGAAAAAATTGCGCTTTGGCCGAGCAGCCATTTGACGAGCGTCACACACACCGGGTTGATTGCGGCTTCAACGAATACCTCGTCCTCTTCCAGCAAATCCCAACCATTCTTCAGCAGTTTATCTTTAGGCACCTTGGCGGTTCGATAATCGCCTAATTCAACGTCATTACGTTTTTCGCATATTTCAATGATCGCTTCTCGAAGCCGCTCGATAAAGCCTCCACTCGACTGCATTTTTTCGGGAGGCACGACCGTCATTCCATAAGCTTCAAGCTCAACGACATGTTCAAAGAGATCGTACTTTTGTAAATCCAACATTAGATTATCGACGTCTGGATAGACCTCATAGTCAGACAAACTCATTTCGTACTCCCTCCCTTTTCTCCTCAACAAACTGTAACGTCTCTAGATCATCTAAGTAAACTTCAAAGTTCCCTTCAAAATCAATAACAAGGCATTAATCGACCTAAGTTAGATACAGGCTAATAACGGACAGGCTCTCAGAGAAAACATGAAGTTCGGATTCTACACACTCCCCAAATAACTGGATTAGGCAAAGGCACACTGACCCTGATCCAAGACCACATCACCATCTTGATTGGTCGTTCTGAACAATGCTTCATCGCCCTCGACCCACATCGACACCGTTAATTCATCTCCAGGATAGACAGGCTTTGAAAAACGCGCATTCATCGATCGAAAACGAGCAGGGTCTGAATCGCACAGTGAAGACAGCAATGCTCTACCGGTATATCCGTAAGTGCACAAGCCATGCAAGATTGGACGGTCAAAGCCCCCCATTTTGGCAAAGGACGGATCCGAATGAAGAGGATTTCGATCGCCCGACAGGCGATAAATAAGTGCCTGGTCGATTCCGGTCTGGTACACCACCTGGTGATCAGCTGATCGCTCTGGGAATTCAAGTTTTACGTTTTCACCTCGTTCACCCCCAAATCCGCCCTCCCCACGGCAAAACAAAGAGGTGCGTGTTCGTAGCACAACTTCTCCGGTTGCAACGTTTTTAGATTCAGATGCGAACTCTAATACCGCTGCAGATCCTTTGTCATAGATGGCCGTGCACTCGCCGACACTCTCGATCTCCCCGTCAGCTGGGATTTCACCCAAGAGCTCAATCCCCTGCTCTCCATGGACCATCAAGGCCGGATTGAAAGAGCCTACTTTATTCATGGGAATGCCACCGCCACCAATAATCACTGCAAAAGTTGGGTAAACCTTCTGCTCGGTATCCTTGGTGTTTTCGGTCGCAAATTTGAGGTCATCCAAGCCAGCACCTATCCCCACAGCATAGAGCAACGCGTCCTTCGAACTCCAGGAACGTCTGCTAGGTTCTCCTTTTACACCAACCGCACTCGCATCTATCGCCATCGTGTCACTCCCCGTTTTTGGATTCCTTAAGCCAGTATGCACATCTTCCAAATAATATCCACGAAGTCCGTGGACTTCGAGTATTCGTTCAAAATAATCCCATAACACGCCAAATTACGCGCTTATCCAGTTACCATGAAAACCATAGGGCACTCTCTGTGGAAGCATTACCTTGGCTATAGGGCCATCCGTAAGACCCTGAGCATTAAAGATCTGTAGATTGCTTTTATTATCCGAGCGGTCATAAACCAGAGACATCAAATACCCATGGTCTTCTGATTGTCCGTTCAAAGAAGGAATGAACACGGGTTCAGCGCCCGACTCTCCTTTGTGAAACTCGTAAACCTTTTTGGAATCCACAGCGAAGTCATATTTTATGATGCGACCAAAGTCTAGATTCTGCATTGAACCTGTGCCCAGACAATACCCAAATCGGTATGGTTTCCCGTCGAGATCCGGATGAACACGTGGGAATTCGCCTGGCAGATCATCGATCATCTTTTCGGTCGATTGCCCGCTTGTCACATTAAGATCCCAGCGAGCCAGCAACGGTGGTGACTCTGTAAAGGGGCCATTCCAATCCTGATCGAACAATCGCTGATAGCGCATCGCTTCAACCACCACATTTCCGTCGTCGTCCTCACAGGCATTGAAGGTGTGGAAGAGGTAACAAGGATCGATATTGAACCATTGAATCGTTGTATCCTTCCCTTTGCGCGGCAGTAAACCGATCCGCGCCTGATGCGCATCATTCCAGGAAAAAGGGAAATAACCCCTGCCCAACTTGTACATGCTAAAGGTGACCGATAGATCGAAAACTAATACGTAATTTTCGGTGATCGCGCACTCGTGGAGCATCGTCTGGCTCGGCAAATCAATAGCCTGGGTTTTTCGTACCCGGCCATCCTGGCCGACGACCACGTAATTCACTTGATAATCGCCCTGCGGAAATTCATAACACAGCGCGTGTAACTCTCCACTTTGACTGTCCAGCTTAGCGTGGGCAGAAAATCCTGAGTTTAAGGTCCCTTCAAACGCGGCTTCTCCTGTCGGTCGCATATCTTCGTCCACCTCGACGGGCGCTCCTCCAGCCTCGACTGTCGCGTAGGTTTTACCGCTATGAGAGATCACGTGTGTATTCGCGCTGCCGACAGACTGATTTCGATACCAAAGAGCCCTTCCTTCATCAAGCCTTAATCCATGGAGCATGCCCTGCCCGGAGAACCAATGGTGCTTTTTCTCATTTACCGCTGCCATAGGATTGGGACCATTACGAAGGTAAATCCCGCTTAACTCCTTGGGAATCTCTCCAATGACGGTCAGCGTATTTTCTAAGATCAGATCCTCTACCGGTGCATAGTTACCCTCCAAATAAGGGTTTTTCGGCGCACCTGACAACCCGAAACGATCAAATCCCCACAGCAGACCCGCTCCGCCAAGACCAAGACCTGCATACTTCAAAAACTGTCTCTTATTCACACTCTACTCTCCACTCACACGACTCTCTTGTAAATATCGATTCCTCGACCATCGCTACACTTTGTGAGAAATATTTTGGAATTTTTTTTGATTTTGAAAAAGGTGAGAAAAACATTTGTTAAATGGAAATACTGTTGTGATTGTTCAGGATAGCGATGGCTCGCGAAGGGATTGGCATTGGTATT
>CAZYHH010000210.1:0-1044 GCA_964647295.1 uncultured Pseudomonadales bacterium | reverse complement strand
CATGTGCCGCACATTGACGATTGATTTCATCAATAATGTCGCAGACCCGGATAGACTCAGCGCGGGTAAATTGGGGTAACTCACTCAAACCCGCCTCCATCGCGCGGTGAATCGCTTGGGCTTGATACATAAACCCGTGCTGGTTACCACCGCTCCATGTCCAACCTTTATACTGGATCAGCTTTTCACCCGTCCATCGAGAACCCGCAGGTTGACCCCGAGTAATAGGAGCAGGCGTGGGCATTGGATATTCAAAGCGTTCAATCTGGTTAAAGGGGCCGCCAGTAGGGTTTCGATCTTGATTCCAATGTGTTTCCTGCCAATCACCAATCCAACCTCGAGACGGATCTAATTCCATAACGGGTTTTCCTTCAGCTTTGCGATCACCGGCCCTAGGAGGTCTACCTGTACTGACTGTCAAGGAAACCGGATGATGAGAAGGTGAATTCAAGGTAATGCGCCCCTTGGTTCCAATAAACTGGGTCTCTTCGATAAACCGCCCCGAAGGAAATGTAATCACCGCAATACCTTGCTGTTGAGTATACTGCAAGACCGCAGCACTCGGCGGTGCGCCATGAGCAGAATACTGATCATCAGCATATTCTTGCGCTCTGACGGCTCTTCCCGCTGCTGAAATGATCGGCATCTCCTCAGCGCCAAAACCAAGTAACGCCGGGTTCAACGCGTATACTCGATCTGGATAGTCAGCCTGTACCACTTGCAGTGGACCGATGTCTCCTCGGTCAATTAGCGCACGTGCGTGTTCAACTGCTGGAAAAAATCGCAGCCACATGCCCTCCTGACAAAAGACTCCGGCCTTGTCAGCGGCTTCATATACCTCCCGAGCTTGATCGGCCGTATCAGTAAACGGCTTTTCACACAGGACATGTTTTCCTGCTTCGATCGCCGTCATTAAATCTCGATGATGATTCCAGGTCTTTGATGCGATATAGACAATATCGACATCAGGATCCCGGCACAGAGTAGAATAATCATCGTAGGCTTTTTCGATTCGGTGTGCATCCGCGTAGGTGTTTGCCCGAT
>CAZYHH010000209.1:0-5953 GCA_964647295.1 uncultured Pseudomonadales bacterium | reverse complement strand
CGCTGATAGGTAGGAAGCGCGCTCCTCTATTTCTTTTTCTGGCGCCCCTTCCACCTCTGCCAAATCACCTTCCCCATTGGCATCACTCAAGATTCAACTACTCCAAAAACTATTTCGAAAACCCTCAAAGGTCGCAAACCAACCTTCATAAGCAAGCTAGCCAAGTCACGATATAAAGCCAATGACATTTTTTTTATTAAAAGATCTTGACGCACCATCCTTTTCGCGCGCCACTCTACCACACAATGCATGTTCAAAGAACATGTTAGGGCTCTTATCTCTTTGAATATTGGGGTCTCTTGCGAGCCTTTCTTAAGCCTGCTTTTTTTCTCTCTACCGCTCTAGCATCTCTCGTCAAAAAACCCGATTCTCGCATAGAGCCATGAAACTTCTCGTTGTAATCAACTAAAGCACGAGCTATCCCGTGTCGTATCGCCCCTGCCTGTCCGGAACTACCACCCCCTTTTACGGTGATCTTAAGGTCCAAATCATTCACCACATCAGCGACTTCCATAGGCTGACGCACTATCATTCGAGAAGTCTCTCGACCAAAAAAATCCTCAAGACTTTTAGCATTAACGGTTATCTGACCAGATCCCTTTGAAATAAAGACACGCGCCGTAGACGTTTTTCGCCGACCCGTTCCATAACTATAGTCTGTCATATTATATTTCCAACTCTCTAGGGGTCTGTCCACCATGAGGATGGTCATTACCTGCATAGACTTTAAGCTTTCTATACATAGCCCGACCTAATGGGTTTCGCGGCAACATGCCTTTCACCGCTTTTTCAATCAATCTTTCTGGATGAGTCTCTCTCACTTTCGCCGCATTCACGCCCTTTATTCCACCCGGGTAGCCTGTATGCCTCCAATAAATCTTCTTATTTTCTTTATCACCAGTTAACTCAACTTTTTCGGCATTTACCACAACGACATAGTCTCCCGTATCAACATGGGGCGTATATTCAGGTTTATGCTTACCTCTTAGCCTACTCGCTATTTCAGTCGCAATTCTGCCCAACGTTTTCCCGCTGGCATCCACAATCCACCAAGAACGTTCTACATCTTCTTTGCGAAGACTAACGGTTTTCATTATTACCTCTGTTTCAAAATAAAGTAATTCTAATCGCCACTAGAATTATAAAAAGCTAGTACGTTTTAGGATCGCGAATAATATTAGAGGGGCCTCCTATTTTCAACCTGAAATTCTGGTGCTTAATTTTAGCTCATCGATGCTCTTTCGACAGATAATCTAAACTTTGCATTTCCTGCAATCTACTCTTTGTTCTTTGAAATTCAAATATTAGTCTGCGACCTTGATAAATATCTTCTATTCCTACCTCAGCTTCAATCACTAGCTTCACTCCTCGGTCATAAAACTCATCTATTAAGCTAATAAATCTGCGCGCTGCGCTTTCATGTTGCTCGGTCAGAACGCGCAATCCACTTAAAAAGACTGACTGATAGATTTTTGAAATCTCAATGTAATCATTTTGAGATCTGGCTCCCTCACACAACTCGGAGAAATCAAACCACACCAAACCCGCCGATTCTTTCAAGGTCTTTATGCTTCTGCCCAGAATCCAAATTTTTGACCCAATCTGGATATCGGAATCTGCAAGTGATGCAAAAGCCTCATCCATTAATTTACTAGATCCCTCCCCGCTAGGACTATGAAACACTTTTGCATCGGTAAGCTTCCTAAGCCGAAAATCTTGACCAGCTGCTATAAGTACAACATTGGTATGCTTATACAATAGATCGATCGCGGGTAAAAACTTCGCTCTTTGCAAACCATTAAGATAAAGATCTTTGGGCGCTATATTAGACGTCGCAACCAATATAACTCCTAATTCAAAGAGTTCCTTAAGCAACTCCGCCAAAATCATGGCGTCAGCGATATCCGAAACGTAAAACTCATCAAAACAGATCACAGAGGTTTCATCCGACAACTTCGCAGCTATTTCCTTAGCAGGATTTTTCTTGCCAGAAAAAAACTTAAATTCTTGATGAATTCTCTGCATAAATCTATGGAAGTGATAACGTTGACAAACATCTGCTGGTAGCGATTTAAAAAAGAGATCCATTAACATGGTCTTTCCTCTACCAACCCCACCCCAAAAATAAAAGCCCTTAAATTTATTTTTTCCTTTGGAGAATCCAAACAGATCGAAAAGCCACGAAATGAAAAAAAAATCAGAACCTGACTGGATATCTAGATAAAGCTTATTCAAATGTTGTATAGCTGCCTCTTGCAATGGATCTTTCAGTAAATCACCTGAATTCACCAGTGCTCTATAAGCATCTAACGGCGGGATTTTTGAGGAATCGACCACAACTTTAAACTTATTAACTTAATCGAACCTCCAATCGGAATCAAAAACATTCGATCCTAAATCTTCTCCCCTGATCTTTGAAGCAAGCGCATGCGCCTCAAGACCCTCGCTCTTAGCAAAAAGAAAAGCAGGCTCGCTTAAAGAAATTGCTCCAACTTTAGAAATCTCTACCACCGAGCTTTTTTTCACGAAATCATAAACCCCTAAAGGTGAAGAAAATCTTGAACTACCAAAGGTAGGTAACACATGAGATGGACCAGCCAAATAATCACCAAACGCTTCCGAAGAATAATTACCACAAAATATAGCCCCCGCATTCACGACTTTAGGCAAAAGTTGACGCGGCGCCTCAACACAAAGCTGCAAATGTTCCGGAGCAATAATATTAGAGACCTCCACCGCTTGATCAAGATCGACTACCTGTATCACTGCTCCTCTGGACTCAAGAGACTGGCGTATAATTTGTTCTCGACTAAACGACGGGAGAACTTCGTCGATTCTTCGGAGCACGCAATCCATAAATTCGGTGTCCGCTGAAATCAATAGGCTTTGTGCAGATGGATCATGTTCCGCCTGAGACAATAAATCCAATACCACCCAATCTATAGGCGCACTGCTATCTGCTATAACAAGCAACTCAGTCGGCCCTGCAATTGAATCAACCCCGACATATCCAAAAACCTTGCGCTTCGCAGCGGTTACATAGAGACCTCCCGGACCCACTATTTTGTCTACCTTTGGAATGCTTTCAGTACCAAATGCTAATGCGCCGATCGCTTGAGCTCCTCCGAAACTATAAACTTCTTCAATACCCAACTTGTACAACGCAGCAAAAAGAAAATCATTATGATGGTTTTCGCCTATTGGCGTCACAACAGCTATCTCTCTAACACCCGCTACTTGTGCGGGTATTACAGTCATAAGGGTCGTTGAAGGGTAACTAGCCCTGCCCCCTGGGACATATACGCCTACCCGTTTAATAGGAGCAACTTGTTGGCCTAATCTATTATCTTCTTCGTCTACATAAGACCAAGAACGCTCAATCTGATGACGATGAAAAGACTCTATTCGATTGATCGCTAAAGAAAGGACATCTTGTTCACTGGAAGAGAGCCTGTCCCAACTCGAAGCTAGCGCTTCTATGTCAATCCGAGAATCCAAGACGGTTTCGAAATCTTGTCGCTCAAACTCTTTAATGTAATCCAATAGGGCTCTATCGCCCTTTTCCCTAACGTCCACGAGAACTTGAGAAACTTTTTTATCGAGGATCTCATCATCTAATAAGTCAAAAGATCGCAAATTCTCAATGTCGCGAGAAAAATTATCACTTCCAGCTACCAGTCTTCTCACAAAGAACTCTCTAGAACTTCTTTGAGACCATCAATTAAATTTTGAATTTCTAAATACTTTGTTTTCATCGAAGCCCTGTTAACTATGACCCGTGTAGATACATCACATAACTTCTCCCTTTCTTCCAGACCATTGGCTTTCAGTGTTTTCCCACTTTCAACAATGTCCACGATAACATCCGACAAACCAAGCACTGGCGCAATTTCGAGCGCTCCCGACAATTTCACTACGGTAACTTCCTTACCTTTTTCTTCGTAAAACGCCTTTGTAGCCTTTATAAACTTAGTGGCAACTCGTAATCCATGATCGGGCTCAGCAACCCCAGTAATTCCTGCAACGGAAAGTCTACAAGTCCCAATTCGCAAATCTAGTAGCTCATAGAAACCTTCCAGGCTTTGGCTCTCTAAAATCGTGTCCTTGCCAGTAATACCAATATCTGCGATACCATTTTCTACATAAGTAGGTACATCTGTTCCTCTTACAACGATGATTTTGTGCCCTCCTTCCGCACTACCAAACACCAATTTCCTCGAGACGTTATGATCTTCGGAAAGCACAATATTGCATTTAGCAAGCATCGGTAGGGCCTCTTCAAGTATTCGACCCTTATTCAAAGCAATTATCAGCCCCATTATTCAACGCTCAGCAAAAAGGAACAGATGGTAACGCAGCTCGTTAAAGCTTTCGATCCAAAAGTGAATTATCGGTTTACCCGCTTTATTATCCCACCTAACTTCATGATTTTCTTCTCTATCGTCTGATATCCTCTGTCAATGTGATAAATTCGGTCGATCACAGACCGACCTTCAGCTACTAAGGCAGCCACTACCAAGCTAGAAGAAGCCCGCAAGTCTGTCGCCATAACTTGCGCCGCATTCAACTTGTCTACTCCCGTGATCACGGCGGTAGAACTTCCTCGCAATTCAATTTTAGCTCCGAGGCGGCTAAGTTCTTGTACATGCAGAAACCGATTTTCAAATATACGCTCTCTAATGACAGATTTACCATTGGCAATACAATTCAACACCATAAATTGCGCTTGCATATCAGTGGGGAACCCTGGGTAAACATCGGTCTCTATGTCAACTGGCTTTAGCGAGCCCGGCTCTATGTTTAGTAGCACAGAATTTTCGCCTACGGTTAAATTTGCGCCCGCCAACCTCAATTTATCCAATAAAATGGATAAATGATTGGGGTTAAAACCAGTGACATCAATTTCCCCTCCTGATGCCGCGGCCGCAATCAAAAAGGTGGCGGCTTCCACTCGATCGCCAATAATTGAATGACAAACGCCCTTTAACCCAGAAACACCTTCAACCTCGATCGTTGAAGTTCCGGCTCCGCTAATTTTCGCACCCATGCTTTGTAAAAACTCTGCTAAGTCCACAATTTCGGGTTCTCTAGCTGCATTTTGAATAACAGTTATTCCCTTAGCCAAAGCGGCCGCCATAATGAGGTTTTCAGTCGCACCTACAGAAACAATCTCCAAAACTATCTCAGCACCTTTCAAACCATCTGGAGCTAGCGCCTTAACATAACCCGATTCGACTTGGATCTTAGCACCCATCAATTCTAAGCCTTTAACATGCAAATCAACCGGTCTCGCGCCAATGGCACAACCTCCAGGCAGCGAAACTTCTGCTTTTCCGTATTTCGTTAAGATAGGCCCTAGGACCAAAAAAGAAGCTCTCATCGTCTTAACTAACTCGTAAGTTGCCCTATAAGACGTCGGACCGGTCGGATTAATGGCACAGTTGCCTTGATCATCTAAGTTGACTTCAACGCCAATCTGGCAAAGCAACCTAGCCATAGTACTGACATCTTTCAAGTCAGGAACGTTTTTTAGGTGGACTGATTGATCAGATAAAATACTCGCTGCCATAATGGGTAACACAGAGTTTTTCGCGCCGGAAATTTCGACCATACCTGATAAAGTACGACCACCATCTACTATAAATTTTTCCACTAAAACAACACTCAGTCCGATCTGGCTATTATATTTACTGCGTGCAGACTTCCATCGCTTATATAGCCCTCTATATATCGATAAATACGCTGGTGACGCTGAACACGATTCAAATCCTCCAAAAGAGGACTGACCACAGTTATACTTGCCCTATTCCCCTCAACAATGACCTCAACTTCTGAGTTAGGCATATCCTCTAGAATTCTCGCCCTGATATTCTCTTCAATCATCAGTTAATCTCCATAGCACAAAACCCTTAGAATCCATTTAATCAAGCGAGTCACATATAACTTTTAAATC
>CAZYHH010000208.1:873-5955 GCA_964647295.1 uncultured Pseudomonadales bacterium | reverse complement strand
TGTCTAAATTGACTCAAAATAATACCGTCCCTGTTGAGAAATTCACCCTTTTACAATGGAGAAATATCTAGTATGCGATGGCTTATCGAAGACGATGACCTGCAGCCTTTTCTGCGACCTATATCAGAGCTAGAGGAAACTTCTATTTCGCTGGTAGTGGTTAGAGATTATGTTGACCAATTATTGGGCTCCGAAAAAACAAGGGTTTGCAAGATGTCACCAAAAAGATCTCAGGAATTTTCTTCTGGGAGATACGCAGCGCATGTGGCACAGAAGGCGATTGGTTTCAAGCCGATGGAAATTTTGAGTGAGGGTAGAATGCCAATCTGGCCTAGAGGTCAGGTAGGGGCGATTACTCATGGTGCGAAGTATGCTGGTGCAATTGTATCGAGTGAGCTAAAGGGGGTAGGGTTAGATTTCGAACTTATTGGGCGGATACAGTCTAAATTATATGAAAAACTCTTTACTGGCTTTGAAAAGAACTGGTTGAGCCAGCAAACGAGAGAAGAAGCATCTACCATCATGTTTTCGGCAAAGGAATCTGTTTACAAGAGTATTTATCCGATCCTAAATAGATATGTTGGGTTTCAAGAGGTAGAAATTAATCTGGATTGGGCTTCTTCGACTTTTGCCGTTCGATACAGAGCAGATGACATGTCCGAAATATCCAAATCTGAGACAAGGGGCTTATGGAGTATTAGTGAAGATTATGTGCTAACAATCGTAGAGGTAAGATAAATTGCAAGGTTTACTAGGCATCGGTGTATTACTGCTATCGGCGTGGTTAATTTCGGAGAACAGGAAGTCGGTTGATTTACGTTATCTAAGTATCGGGGTTTTGGTTCAATTCGTGGTGGCGTTTGTATTTTTTCAGATTCCGTTCATTAGTGACATTTTGCTCTATATGAATGTCGTTGTATCTTCGGTCGAATCGGCAACGCTCGAAGGGTCTCGATTTTTGTTTGGTTATTTGGGAGGAGGCCGGGAGCCTTTTGAGGTCGATGATGGCTCTTACCTCTACTTGTTCGCATTCCGAGTGTTACCCAATGTGGTAGTTTTTTGCGTTCTGATCGCGGTGCTTTGGTATTGGAAAATTTTGCCAGCGGTGGTCAAAGCCTTTGGATCTATTCTCAAAAAGCTATTGCGAGTGAGCGGCGCTGTTGGGACCTCTGCAGCCTCAACTCTTTTTCTTGGGATGGTGGAAACACCGATGATAATCAGGGCCTATCTGGCCAGGCTCAATAGGTCCGAGTTTTTTACCGTCATGACCTGTGGCATGTCGACGGTGGCCGGCTCCGTGATGATTATCTACGCAAGTACTTTGTCTTCGATCATCCCTGGCGCAATCGGCCATATCATTATTGGCTCGGTGATTAATATCATAGGGGCAATCTATATTTCTCGCATCATTGTTCCAGAGGATGGACTGCCAACGGACTCAGATTCCTTTGACGATCTAGGCTATAGCTCGACCATGGATGCAATAACGCGAGGTACACAGGATGGTTTAAAACTAGTACTCAACATAGCTGGGATGTTGCTGGTCATCATCAGTCTCGTGGCCCTGATTAATGGTTTGTTAGGGGCATTCAGCTATATGGGCGTGCCTTTATCCCTGCAAATGATATTAGGATGGGTCTTTTCGCCTCTTGCTTGGTTGGTTGGAATCCCGTGGAGTGAATCGCACGTTGCCGGCAATTTGATGGGTAGCAAAATTGTACTCAATGAGATGATTGCCTACATAGAGCTAGCCAGTCTCGGGGATAGCTTATCTGACACTTCCCAACTCATTTTGCTGTATGCGCTTTGTGGTTTCGCTAATTTTGGTAGTTTGGGTATATTGATCGGCGGGCTAAGTACTTTGGTTCCAGACAGAAAGATAGATTATTTGAGTTTGGCACCTAAGTCCCTCATTAGTGGAAATATTGTGACTTTCATTACTGCCGCGATAGTGAGTTTGGTTGCTAGGTTTTGAATTGGCGTATAACCTCAATCAACCTTTGTACTTGTGACTTGGAAATATCGAGATGAAACACCCATCGCTGTGTAGAGACCTTGATTTCGTGAGACAACAGATAAGATTGGAACATTGAATTAACATTTTGATCTAGACTGAGATGAACCATATTGGTAGCCCAAGTTGCAGAACCGGGACCAAAGTGCTCGATGATTGTCTGGTGAGTTAATGAGGCATTGTTGTGGTCTTCATTTAGCCGTGGAATATTGTGTTTTAAGGCGAGGAGCCCACCTGCGGCCATGATGCCAGCCTGTCTCATCCCTCCACCGAGTACCTTTCTCCAACGCCGCGCTTGATTGATGAATTCTTTGTTCCCTAATAGTATCGAGCCCATTGGAGCACCCAGCCCTTTAGAAAGACATATCGATACGCTGTCGAAAGGGTCTGCCAGGGCTGCTGGCTTCAATGACTTATCCGTGCATGCGTTAAAAAATCTGGCACCATCTAAATGAAGATTAAGGTTATGCCTATCGCAAAGATCTCTTACTTGCTCTATATATCTGAGATCTAGGGCCTTGCCGGCTTGGGTATTCTCCAGACACACCAGCCTAGAACGAGCAAAGTGATTGTCATGCGGTTTTATGACTGATGTGATTTGATCGATTGCCAGAGTGCCGTCAGGTTCGAATTGGATGGGTTGTGGCTGAATGCTACCTAAAACGGCGGCCCCACCTCCTTCAAACCGATAGGTGTGCGCGTCCTGTCCGACGATGAACTCGTCGCCGCGCTGACAATGGGTAAGTAAGGCTGCGAGATTAGATTGGGTCCCTGATGGCAGATACAGGGCGGCTTTTTTCTTCAAAAGATGAGCAGCAAATTCTTCCAATTTATTAACGCTCGGATCTTCGCCATAAACATCATCGCCTACGCTGGCAGACATCATCGCCTGACGCATGCTCTCATCGGGTTGTGTGACTGTGTCGCTACGAAGATCAATCATGGGCTAGGTAAAAAAAAAGGCCATACAACGGCCTTTTTTATGGGCATTTTATTTATTGAAAGCCTAGTTAGTAGCCGCCAGCGAAACATTATAGACACCAGCCAGTCGAGCAGAATCCATGATGTGGATCATGACATCTGTTGTCGAATCGGGATGCGGTTGGATAATCACCGGTGCTTCGGGATTTTCTGCGTGTAATCGCTCTATATTTGCTCTAACGGAACGGTAATCGACATCTCTTTGGGCGATGATGATGCGATCTCGGTTAGAAATTCTGACCACGATGCTCTTTTTATCGGGGTCAATGGTTTTCGGCTTGTCATCATCGGGTTGGTTGACATCTAGTCCGATTTCCTTAACGAATGTCGCGGTGACGATAAAGAAGATCAGCATGATGAACACCACATCGAGCATTGGTGTTAAATTGATCTTGTTTTCGTTGTCTTCGACTCTGCCGCTACCAAAAGGTCTACGCATGGATCCTCTCCCTACCTAATTCGTGCGTGTTATGGGCGCTATATTAAGTCAATGTTTGGCGCGATACCAGAGAGGAGTTGTCCAAATAACTAAACAAATGGCTAGTAGGATCATCGTTATCGGTCGATCCAAAAAGTAACTCCATTCTCCCATACTAACAAGCGTCGTCCGTCTCACATTTTCCTCAAACATACCGCTCAAAATAAAACCCAACAATAAAGGTGCAAGAGGATAGTGTTGAAGCCGCAATAAGGTAGCAATGACTGCTATTACGACCATGAGTCCTAGATCGAATACACTGAACGTTGTAAGAAAAACACCCAGTAGAGACAGCGCTATCACCATGGGTATCAGGATCGGATAGGGAATATTGATTAGCCTGGCTAGAAATGGGATGAGCGGTAGATTGAGGATTAACAAAAAGCAATTGCCGATGAACATCGAAGCGATGACACCCCAAAATAATTGAGGTTGATCAGTAATCAAAGTAGGTCCTGGTTGAAGGCCGTATGCGAGCATGACACCAAGCAGCACCGCGGTTGTGCCTGATCCAGGAATGCCTAGGCTCAAAAGAGGAACAAAGGAACCGGTACAAGCTGCATTATTAGCTGATTCGGGAGCCGCTACTCCTGATTCTAACGACTGATTGCCGATGCGTTTTTCCAAGTCGTAAGCAAATAAACTGGCAAGAGTTGCGCCCGCTCCGGGCAGCACCCCGATTATAAAGCCTAGAATCGAGCTTCGGCTAATTACTTTTGAAAGTGCTGGCAACTCGTTTTTAGAAATAACGAGTTGCCTAAGACCCACTGTTTGTGGAGTAAATTGTTTTCCTTGAATAACTAAATAAAATACTTCGGCTAAAGCAAAGGTTGCCATCACTAAAAGAATGAAATGGATTCCGTCAACAAGGTCTAGTTGATTAAAGGTAAAGCGTTGTACTCCTGCCAATTGGTCAGTGCCGATAGATCCAAGAATTAGCCCTACTAAAAGTGTTATAGCGCTCTTTAGTTTGGCCGCTGGCTGGGCAAAAATAATCATACTACTCATCGCTAAAAACAATAAAGCGGCGTATTCCGGGCTTTGGATGTATAGCGCGATCGAAGCGATAGTGGATGCAGTGAAAACTAAAATCAGAGCACTCATCACCCCGCCAAGAAAACTGCTATACGCTGCGATTGTCAAGGCTTTGCCGGCTTTGCCGGATTTTGTCATTTGATAGCCGTCGAAACTCGTAGCAACGGTGCTTGCTACTCCCGGAGCGTTAATTAATATGGCGGAGGTGGACCCACCAAATACCGCTCCGTAGTAGACTCCTGCCATCATAATCAATCCCCCTGCCGGATCTATGGAGTAGGAAATGGGTATCATTAAATCGATTGCGGTAATGGGCCCGAGTCCTGGCATCAAGCCAATCAGGGGGCCAGCGGAACAACCGATTATGATCCAGATCAAATTATTGAAAGATAGCGCTGTTTCGAGTCCGTAAATGATTCCTTCGATCATGTTAAATTGGTATGACGACGGTGAGAATTCTTTCGACAACGAGCCAACCTAATATGGGAAATATCATTGAGATTGCGATAAGGGGCACTGGCCTCTTATAGCCGAGAATGTGAATGTTCGCGGCGATGAGCAGAGCTAAACTAAC
>CAZYHH010000208.1:0-863 GCA_964647295.1 uncultured Pseudomonadales bacterium | reverse complement strand
GCAAAAACAGCCCCAAAACCATTAGGATCTTAATGAGCTTTAAGGAATTATCGTTGAGATTGACTTGAGCCTGTTCATGAAAAGCACTTAACAATATACAGACCAATAGACTTAGGCCATAAAAGTAAGGCAGGGACCTCGAATTCAATAGGTCATCTTCGCTCCATGAGTCTATAGGTATACTGGTTGTTTCGATGAGATAAATTCCCGCAAAAACCAGGAGTAATAATGCAGTGACCCTAGGCATTAAGAGCCTTTTACCAAACCCAATTCAATGAGAGTGTTTCGCAAGACATCTTCTTGAGCTTCAAGAAAATCTTTAAATTGGGATTGTTCTAGATAAAAGGGCTCCCATGCATAGCGGGAGAGCTGAGCTTGCCACTCAGAACTGTTAACAAGTTGTCGAATTAACGCTGCTTGCCCATTTATTTTTTGCCCTGAAGTTGATTTTGATGCAAAGAGGCCTCGCCAGTTAAAGAAGACTACGTCGATACCGGCTTCTTTAAATGTTGGGACATCGGGTAATTCTTTGATCCGCTCGATAGAGCTCACACCCAGGATTCGCACGCTTTTAGAGCGATGTTGATTAATGGTTTCTCCTAAACCGCTCACTAAGACCTCGACTTCCGAGCTCAGCAGACCGATAAGCGCTTTTCCGCCTCCGTCATAGGGAATGTATCGAGCTTTGCGAAATGAAAGTCTGGATTCTTTGAGTAACAAAGAAAGGGCGATGTGATCAAGGCTACCTTTTACGGATCCACCGCCAAACAAAATTCTTCCATTGGTTTTTTGAAGCTTGGTGATAATCGAATTCCAATCAGAATATTTAGAGCTCGCTTTGACCGCTATAACGGCGGGGTCGG
>CAZYHH010000207.1:0-5963 GCA_964647295.1 uncultured Pseudomonadales bacterium | reverse complement strand
TAGCCTTGGCACCAGGCGACTTCGGCTTGTGCAATCCTTGGTAAGTGCTCCTTTTTTTGTGCTTCGGTCCCATATTCGAGTAACGTGGGGCCGATCATGCTGGTGCCCATGCCTGCTAACGCAGGACGAGCATCGATTCTTCGCATTTCTTCGATCAACACGACATATTGGTCAGTTGTTAACGCGCCGCCCCCATATTCGGAGGGCCAGGTGGGAACAGTCCATCCTTTTTCGATCATGCGGTCCAGCCACAAGGTTACGTCTGAGTCGTCGATTTTTATCTTGGTGCTTCCCGTGGGCACCTGACCGACTCCCTTCGCCCCAGAAGGACAATTTTTTTCCAACCATATTCGAGTGTCTTCTCGAAAACCTTCAATCTGCGACATGGCTCTTCCTTATCAATCTGCACTGAGGATTGCTTAACGCGCGACAAAACGCAATCTTTAATGCTGGCGCGTACAAACCTTTTGCGTAATGCTTGGATCATAGAAAAATTGCAAGGTTCAATACAGTCATGGCTAATGTAAAACCTCTAGAACGCTCAGAGGCTGCCGAGCTAGAGGGATTCTTTAAGGTCGCTGAGGCGGGCATGGGATTTCTACCTAATAGCTTGTTGACTATGTCACACATTCGACAACTTACGCCGATATTCTCAATATTCGTAGCGACAGTTCGAGGTGCAGATGCCAAAGAGTTGTTGGCAGCACTAGGCGATCAGATTCCCGATCAAACAGACGCGGAGCAAAACCTATCTCCGGAGTTAATACAATTAATTGCTTATGCCTCGAGTTTGAGCGCTGGATGTATGTATTGTCAGGCTCATACTTCTCATAGCGCTCACAAACAAGGCATTACAGAGGAAAAACTCCAAGCCATTTTGCGTTACGAAGACAGCGATTTGTTTGATGCAGCCGAAAAAGCCGTCGTCGCGATTGCTTTAGCTGCTGGCAAGGTGCCCAACGAAACTGAAGAGGGTCATTTCAACGCGCTTCGAGCGCATTTTGATGAGCGTCAGATTGTTCAGGTTGTTGCGGTGATTTCTTTGTTTGGTTTTCTGAATCGGTGGAATGACACGATGGCGACACAGCTCGAGTCCTCGCCGATCGAGTTTGCCGAAACCGTCCTGTCAGAAGGAGGTTGGTCACTGGATAAGCACGCGGGTTAGCATTTTGTGTGGACGCCTTAACGTACTCTCTGATCCGCTTGCTCAGTTTTTGTTGGAGGCGATGGGCGTCGAATATCAAGGGCTAGACCAGGTTAATCTGTCGCCGACCGCTGATGTGTCCGTGCTGATTCAGCCGGCTGCTAGATCGGTCGAGACAATTTCGATGCGTTGGTGGCTGGTCCCAGCTTGGACGGACGAGCCATCGACAAAATACGCCATGTTCAATGCGCGAGTAGAGTCGGCATCTAAAAGTCCGGCCTTCAGAGGACCCTATCGAGCGCAAAGATGTCTGGTCCCCGTGACCGGGTACTACGAGTGGACCAAACATGCGGATCAAAAACTTCCTACTCTGATTCGACCCAAAGACTCGGCCGGAATGTTTCTGGCAGGACTTTGGGATCGATGGATCAAAGGTGATCAGGAGATATTGAGTTTTACCATATTGACGGCCCAGGCTTGTGAAAGTTTGAGTCAGGTTCATACTCGACAACCTGTAATCCTGTCAAACAGTGAGGCCATAGATTGGCTGGATATGAGCATACCCACCAAAGAATTGGAGTCTGTTTTGCAACCAAGACTGCCCATTGCATTGGAGCTCATGCCCGTATCCACTTACGTGAATAAGAGTACTAATCAGCTCAGGGAGTGCATGGAGCCAATTGGACAAAGCGCGTTTCTGAGCATCGATATCCCAGGAGGATTGATTCATTGATATTGAATAAAGGGCTTTGGTATGGAAAGGGCAGTGTGTTGGTCGAAAATGCGAGCCTGGGAGAGAGCGTTGAAGTCGATATTGAGATTACCGAAGATCATGAGGGCTATACCATTTCTGGCCGACTATTGGACTCTTATACCGGGGATTTGTCGATTAGGGTGGCGCCAAACGATGTCGGCACTTACTCGGTCGATGCAAGAGTGGCAGGAATTGCGCTGGATGGGGTCGGAAAGTTAGAGAGCGAGCCAAATTTGATATTGCTATGGAACGAAGGCCAAACCTTGTCGGTTAGCGCAGCGATCTTCTTGGCGGGTAACGGGATAGGGTTTCGGGGATTTCTCAGGGAGAACGACCGGACGTTGACCTGGGAAATGTTGATCACCCTTAAACAGCAAGCTATTAAAGGCGATAATGTGGTGTCTTTTTCTCCCCGAAGACGTTAGCCAGTTTTTTCCAGAAGGTAGGGTTTTACCAGTTGCGTAGTCTGTAGGTTCAGGGACTCAAGAAAGATCGATCCGTCGGGTTCGGTTTCAGATATCAGGAAGTTTCGCACAGCGTAGGCGCTGATGATCCACAATGTGTGCGCCATTAATTGAATGTCGGTATCTTCGCGTAGGAGGCCCATGCCCTTGGTCAAGGCTAGGATCGCTTGATACTGCTCGGCGCCCGATTGGTCCAGTGATTCGATTAAACTCAGTCTTTCGTTGAGCTTTGTACCGAAAAATATTTTGGTCAAAGTATCTAAATACTCGTTGGCGCCTTCACTATTAGATAGAACGAAGTTAAAGCGTGACCGATTGAGTTCTTGGAGACTGCGGATCAGCTCTCCCGAGAAGGTTCGCACGATTTGCTGGTAAGTTTCATGCGAGCCGACAAAGTGTTTCTTAAGAAGTTCGGTGAGAATCTCGGTTTTCGTCGGAAAATAGTTATACAGGGTCTGGTAGCTAATTTCCGCGGTTTCGGCGATCAGGCGAGTCGTGATGGCGTCAAATTCTTCGGTCTCGATTAGGCGTTTGGTGGCCTCAAGGATGGTGGCCCGGGTCTGTGTCTTCTTTTTGTTTCTCAATGACATATAAATAGATCTAGTCAATAATTTGACTATGTATAATAAATTGGTAAACCAAAAAAAGGAAGTATAGAATTAGGGTAAAAAGTCATTGGTTTATTGGCTGATAGTTGGCTGAGTTCTTCGATTGTTGAAATAGTTTTGGGTAGGAGGAGAGGGTAAATGATGAAGTCTCTGATTTTTGGAATATTGAGTTTGCTGATGTTCTCTTCCTCCGCGGTGAGCGAAGAATTTGATATAAGAGCATTGGTGCTAAGTAACCTGGAACTCTCTCGAGGCACCACCTCTTATGCTGAGATGACCATGTTTATCAAACGGCCGAACTGGGAACGAAAATCAAGCTTGACCGGTTGGACTCGGGGTACTAAGGACTCGTTGATACGCTTCACCGCGCCCGCCAAGGATGCGGGCAACGCGATGCTAAAGCTCGGTGAGAAAATGTGGACTTTTAATCCCAAGTTGAATCGAAGCATCCGCCTGCCGAGCAGCATGATGGGCCAATCTTGGGCGGGCTCGGATTTTTCCTATAACGATTTATCGAGGAGTGACAAATATCTGACGGATTATCGCTTTGAGCTTGTCGATACTCGGATCGAGGATGGAACAAAAATTTATACGATCGACGCGATTCCCAACGACGATGCGGCGGTCGTCTGGGGTAAAGAGCGTATGACCATTCGCGAAGATGCGGTCATGCTGGGGATCGTTTTCTATGATCAGGATTTACAACCGCTAAAAGAAATGAAGGCTCTGAAGATCGGT
Source organism: uncultured Pseudomonadales bacterium (assembly GCA_964647295.1). Classification (GTDB taxonomy): domain Bacteria; phylum Pseudomonadota; class Gammaproteobacteria; order Pseudomonadales; family Azotimanducaceae; genus UBA4421. Next base: position 2,255 of record CAZYHH010000207.1, on the reverse strand, counting down.
GACTTAGGCGGACGAACCTTCTCTACCCATATGCGTATGGGTGACGTCGATGATCCCAACAGTTATACCGAATTTGAGTATCAGAAGATGACCTTCGATCTGGATCTCGAGGACCGGCTATTCAGTACCTTTTCTCTACGTTCTGAGCGCACACGTTAATGGCCGAGACTTCGACTTATGGTGATACTGAGCCAAGAAATGTTGGTTCCTATTCAGCCGGGATGCTTTGGACGATTGCATGGCGAAACATTTTTCGAAATAAGCGCCGAACCTGGTTGACCGTTGCCGCGATTATCTTTGCCTGTTTCTTGGTATCAGGTTTGAGATCCTATCAGGTGGGTATGTACAAGCAGCTTGCCGAGATTTCGACTGAGCAATATCCGGGGCATGCGGAAGTCATCCATATGGATTATGAGGATGAGCAGAAACTCGAGCAGACGATTCTGGCAGCGACGGAGCTGATGAGGACTATCGAAGAGATGCCGATGGTCAAAGTCGCAGCGCCTCGAGTGACGGCGGCGTCGCTATTTTCTGTGGACGAGAAAGCCTTTGGTGGTTTGTTGATTGGCGCTGACTTTGCTAAGGAAACCCAGCACTTTACTTTTTTTGATCGTCTAGCCGAAGGTGAATTGCCTGTTGATGAGAATGACGTGGTACTGGGCAAGGTCATGGCGCGTAATCTGGGTATTGGTGTGGGCGATGAGGTTGTGGTACTGGGTTCGCAAAAGCAAGGCGGTATTGCCGCACTGGTGTTAAATGTGAGCGGGATTTTTTCGTCAGGGACGATTGAATTTGATCGTTCCTTTGCCTTTGTTCGCCTATCGACCGCTCAGGAAGCATTAGCGCTCGGGGATGAGGTGCACGCGTTGAAGCTCATATTAACAGACATCGATTATGTAGGTGAGGTGGTCCAGGTGGTGAGCCGACAGCTTCCGGAAGCAGCGGTTGCTCGAGGATGGCAGGAAATAATACCGGAGTTGTACCAGGGTATCAGGGCGGACGACCTGGGTGGGCTTGCGATGATGGCGTTACTTGTTGTACTGATTTTATTTAGCATCGCCAACACCTTCAGTATGATGGTGTTTGAGCGAACTCGTGAGTTTGGGATGTTGTTGTCCCTGGGTATGAGGCCCTGGGCGATTATTCGACAGGTACAATTTGAAGCGATGGGTATTTGGTTGATTGGCGCGGTCATTGCCACAATATTGAACGTTGCGATCACCTATTATGGGGTGGTCGTGGGTGTCCCGGTGCCGGCAGAAATTAATGAAATGTTTCAGGGGTTTTATTTTATCTTTCCGGAACGTTTTTATCCTGCATTTTCCTGGGGTTCTGTTGTAGCGGCGCCTCTTATTTTTTTAGTGGGTATTCAGGTCGCTGCGTTAGTGGGGGCGATCAAGATACTTTGGCTCGAGCCCGTCACAGCCATGAGGAGCGAATAAATGAGCGAGTTAGCTATTGGGCAGCAACTTGAACGTAAAGAGAATACTCGAACAAGTGGGCTTTTGGTCCGTTTGGTTCAGGTGTCCTGGCGCAATATCTGGCGCAATCGTCGTCGAACGTTATTGACCGCAGGTGGCATTATTTTCGCAGTTTGGTTGTTGGTGTTTATGCGATCTTTTCAGGCGGGCGTCTTTGCGCAGATGGCCGATATTTCAGCCAGGGCGATGCCGGGTCACGTGCAGATTCAGCATTCGCTATACGAAGAAGAACCTCAGATGGAACACACCATCGACGAGGGCATGGCCAAATCTCGCCTGATGCATACCGGTCATTTCAATTTTGTTAGTTCTCGCTTGCAAGGCTCGGCGATTTTGTCCGTGGGTGATAAGAGTACTGCAGGCATGGTTTTGGGTCTGGAGCCAGAAGTAGAAGCCCAGTGGAATGGACTGGCGCGTAATGTTAAAGAGGGGTCCTATCTCTCAGCTGCTGGTGAGGTCGTGATCGGAGAGGCAATGGCACGTAACCTGGGTGCAAAACTCGGTGACGATCTCGTCATATTAGGAACCGCCAAATATGGTGGAATTGCTGCTCATGTTGGTCGAATCGTCGGAATATTCAAGACGGGCTCTTCTGAAGCCGACCGCAGTCTGGTGCAGGTTCCGATCGCAGATTTTCGCGAGGCCTGGTCCATGGAACCAGAGGAAGCTCAGATGGTTGTCGGCGTCTCGGCGACTTTGTTTACCAGCGAGGAGGGCATTGAGCTGGCGAGACGAGAGGAAAGTCCTGGGGTGGAGTTCAAGCCCCGGGCCGGG
>CAZYHH010000206.1:3322-5966 GCA_964647295.1 uncultured Pseudomonadales bacterium | reverse complement strand
TCCTTTTTGGTTGCGCTGGTTTAACTTACAAAGTGGAGCTCTCAAAACCTCATATGAGTATTCTTAATGGTGCGGCTTTGTTTGGCGAACCTGTTCAGGTTTCTGAGTCAACTGCTCTTGACCCGCTGCAGATCAATGATGAAATGCGAGCATTTGTTGGGGACATAACGAGTGCGAAACCGGAAACTGCCCGTTATCGTAAGCTAATAGCGAAGTTAGAACGCCATGGCTACTATGATGAAAGTTATGATCCTACATTGACTAGCTCCGCGTCAGAAACCTTTGCATCAAAGAAAGGTAACTGTCTTTCATACACGAATATGTTTGTAGCTTTAGCACGAGTCGCAAATCTCGATGCTCAATACCAGTTAGTCCACATGCGCTTTCCCAGTTGGGATGTACAAGGGCGATTACTGATTAGGAATAATCACATCAATGTCTTTGTTGAGGGACCGAGCTGCCGGGATCGGGGATATGCTGATTATAAAGCTTCGGGCTGTACTCAGGATTTCAACTTGATTGATCCTGATCCTGAAGCACGTACGACCGTGATCTCTGACGAACATGCAAAATCACTTTTCTACGCAAATCTTTCAGTCAAAGAGAGGATAGAGGGGAATGATCGCATCGCTTTTTCGTATTTGCGCCGAGCAATCGAATTGGAGCCAAGTAATCCAGATTTATGGATTAATCTGGGAGCTATGTACGGCCGGTTTGACCTTCACAAAGAGGCGTTAGGAAGCTATGAAATTGCCCAGCAGCTCGATCCAAAGGAACGAGCCATGCTCTCGGGAATGGAAAGGAGCTTACGAGCGATCGGCCGCGTTACAGAAGCTGACGTCTACGCGCGAAAGATAAAACGTTACCGTCTTTCCAATCCTTATTATCTGTTTGCGATGGCTGAGATTGCTTATCAAGATGGCGCATTTAAGGAGTCTTTGGAGAGCATCAACCAGGCGCTCAGAATGGAAAAGCGCAACGCGCGTTTTCATTTCCTAAAAGGCCTTAACTTGTATCGACTCGAGCAAAAAGAAAAGGCAAAAGAGCACTTTTTGCGAGCTCAGCGATTGGGTCGATTTGACGATTTGTGGCTCAAGTATGTCGGCGATCAAGGCTCAAGTGCCCTTACAGGCTGATTGTTCAGGCTTCGCTCCTGAGTTTTTCGTTCGAAGCTATTGAGGAACCACCTTTTCTGTATTGTGCCTTGCGTTCTTCGCTCCATTGGTCGATCTCGTCTTTGGGAACGCCATAAGCAAGACCCCTTTCCACTGCTGGTCTGGCGCGGACTCGTTTGATCCAAGCTTCTACTCGAGGTAAGTCCGTAATATTAACCTTGCTCCATTTCCAACCCCTGATCCAGGGATAGATTGAGATATCTGCGATCGTAAATGTCTCACCACAGACCCAGGGGTTGTCTCCGAGTTGTTTGTCTAGTACATGGACTAGCCGTCTGGCTTCCTTGCCAAAACGTTCTAACGGGTGTTCTTTCAATGCGGGATCAACGTCGTCCATATAGCGGGTGTACGAGAGCTTGTTACCAAAATTGGGACCGACGTTGGCCGCCTGCCAGTAGACCCATTGGATTACCTGCCAGCGATCAAGTCCCTCGGGTAACAGAGACGATGGATATTTTTCGCCAAGATACTGCAAGATTGCACAACTCTCCATGACGCTGATCTCATCATCAACCAAGACCGGTATTTTCTGATTAGGGTTGTGGCTAGTAAACTCTTCAGTGAACTGTTCGCCCTTACCAAGATCGATTGCTTTGATTGTTACATCCGGCATCTGTGCACCAGCTTCGATGAGCTCCTCGATCATGATGTTGACTTTCCATCCGTTAGGTGTCGCGGCAGTCCAAAGTTCCATGTTTTCCCCCTGAAGAACGAGTACGATAGTAAACACAACCATACGTTTGATGTCGAGTATTGGGTTTTAAGATAACTAGGGGAGGATGGTATGAGCAAGATTTCCGAGGATCCACGAATCGATCCAAGAATAAAGGCGGTGTTTGGGGCGCTCGATTTACAGGGAGACATGTCAACTGATGTCGAGAGTCGTGAACAACTGCTGGAAGCCGCGCAGACGCCTGAAGCAGAGGCACAACGACAGTTTATGCAGGCTTTCCTCGATGCGGTCGATACAGAAGAAGTCGCCTCGAGTGAAGGGCTCGTAATCCAAGATCTGGATTTTCAATCGAGTCCGGATGGAAATACTGTGAAGATTCGGTTCATCCGGCCTAACTTGGCTGAAGCGTTGCCCTGTGTTTACTATATACACGGTGGCGGCATGCAGACCATGTCTTGCTATGACGGGAATTACCAGGCATGGGGTCGGATAATCGCCTCAAAAGGTGTCGCGGTGGCGATGGTGGATTTTCGTAATGCGCTAGTCCCTTCCTCTGCGGAAGAGGTCGCGCCGTTTCCGGCGGGCCTGAATGATTGTGTGTCGGGCTTGAAATGGGTCTCCCAGAATCACCAGGATCTGGGGATAGATCCTCAAAGGATAATTGTCGCGGGAGAATCGGGAGGCGGTAATCTGACGCTCGCGACAGGACTGAAAATCAAGGAAGACGGCGACATGTCTCTGGTGAAGGGTCTCTATGCGCTATGTCCTTATATTGCGGGAAGGTGGCCGCTGCCTG
>CAZYHH010000206.1:0-3312 GCA_964647295.1 uncultured Pseudomonadales bacterium | reverse complement strand
AATCCTTCATCGGTCGAAAACAATGGGATCTTACTAGATTTACATAGTAACCAAGGGGCGATGGCTTACGGCATAAAAGAACTCGAAAACGGGAATTATTTAGCTTGGCCGGGACTGGCGAGGGAAGAGCAGGTTAAAGGGTTAGTACCTACCATGATTAGTGTCAATGAATGTGATCCTCTTCGAGACGAAGGGATCAACTTCTATCGCTTATTGCTCAGGGCTGGCGTCAGCGCAAGGTGTCGACAGGTGATGGGTACCATACACGGTACAGAAATCTTTCCCTCGACATGCCCTGACGTATCTCACGATACTGCCAATGATATCGCGAACTTTTGTAGGTCGGTTTAGTATTTGGGCAGTCAGATAGGAGTTAGAATGACTGACTCTTTGTAGGTAAGTCGTGTTTTTGTTGTTGATTAAGTCTGTTGGTTTCTGAGGGAGGAAAGTTATGAAAGAGAATAAAGCGTTGGCGGCTTGGCGTCGAGATGAGCAAACGATTGGGTGTTGGCTGAGCGTTGCAAATGCATACACCGCGGAAGCGATGGCTCGATCGGGCTTCGACTGGCTTTGTGTCGATTTACAGCACGGTATCATTGATTACACCGACTTGGCGTATATGCTGCCGGCGATTAGTAACGGCGATACGACGCCACTTGTCCGAGTACCCTGGAACGAACCCTATCAGATAATGAGGGTTCTTGACCTTGGTGCTTCTGGAGTCATTATTCCGATGGTGAACAATCGGGAAGAAGCTGAAAAAGCAGTAGCAGCCTGTCGATATCCACCGGAGGGTAATCGATCGTTTGGTCCAATTCGTGCCGCCATGGCCGGAGGAAAAGGGTATGCAAAGGAGGCCAACGATCAAATTGCCTGCTTAGCGATGATTGAAACGCCAGAAGGGATCGAGAATGTTGAAGAAATCGTCACGACCCCAGGTTTGACAGGGGTTTATATAGGACCATCAGATTTGGCGTTGGCGCTGGGTTTACCAGCCTATGGAGACCAACCTCAAGAAGAGCACCTTGAGACCGTTAAGCACATTCTGGCGACTTGCAAGAAACACGGGGTGGTGTCTGGAATGCACACATCTAGCCTCGAATACACTAAAAAATATTTAGATTTAGGATTTAACATGGTGATGCTGGGCTCTGAGACAGCATTTATGATGCGCACTGCCGCTAAAGAATTAGCCGAAGCCAAAGGCTCGATAGCCGAAAAAGGGGAGAGTACCGGTTATTAGTTGCGTTTTGTATCTGACTAGCAGGCTTTTAAGGCGTCATGTAGGATACTATGGGTGTGAAGAGGGTCTAGCGTGGGTAGAGGCTGGATTCCTTAAAGAAAGCGTACCTAGGTTTATTAGAGGCTGGGTGCATTGATAATAGGAAGGGGTATGACTGTCCAAAACTATGATCCTAGTGGGTCAAATATTAAACTGAGTTTGTCTCGACGAGAGATGATTAAGGGTGTCATCGCATCAGGCGTGGCAGTCTCTGCTGGATCTTTGTTGGTCGGCCGTGGTCACGGCTCAGCTATACAAACTGGAGGCGTGGAGCGGCTAATTTCTCTTAATGTGAATGGTAAAGTCCGGCGAGTGGATATTTTACCACAAGAGACGCTCGCCAATACGCTGCGATTAAAGTTAGGTTTAACCGGTACAAAATTAGGATGTGATCGTGGAGAGTGTGGCGCTTGTACCATTCTTGTGGACGATCTTCCGGTTTATTCTTGTTCTACCCTGACTCATAACGTACGCGGTAAAAAGGTCACCACTGTGGAAGGTCTGCAAGCGACCGATGGTACGCTGCATCCGGTTCAGCAGGCTTTTGTTGATGAACTAGGACCACAATGCGGGTTTTGCACGCCAGGACAGGTAATGTCTGCAGTTGCTTTATTAAAAACCAATCCCAAACCAAGCCGAGAAGAAGCGCGTCAGGCGTTATCGGGTAATTTGTGTCGGTGTGGTGCATATGATCATTATTTAAACGGCGTGATGCGCGCCGCTGGGGAGGTCTAAGATGTCTTATGATTTATTAGGAAAAGATTTTACGCCGCCAGATGTGGTGGCAAAGGTTACAGGTAAGGCTAAATATTCTGAAGATTTTCGAGTAGAGGGGATGGTCTTTTGTAGACTGTTAACCTCCCCTATGCCTCATGCGAAGGTAAAAAATATCGATGCTTCTGAAGCACTGAGCATGCCCGGTGTGATCGGCATTTTGACTGCGGATGATCTGCCGCCAGTAGAGGCGCCCAATAAGCCCATTTTAACAAATGAGCCCAATTATGTCGGAGAACCGATATTGGCGTTGGCAGCGGAGAGTGAGACGCTTGCTCAAGATGCGCTTGAGAGAATCAAAATTGATCTCGAGCCTTTGCCTTTTACGGTTGACCCGTTGCAGAGTCTATATCCCGGTGGCCCGAACGCTCGTTCAGAGGGTAACGTTGTAGGCCGCGAAGCGGGGCGACCTGTGATCAAAGAGACCAAGTGGAGTGCCAGAGATTTTGCTGCGGCAAAAGATGGTGAGCTGCCGATGGGACCGGCGGAAGATGAATGGTCCTACGGAGATATGGAGGCAGGATTTGCCGATGCCGCGTATATTTCAGATGATACTTTTGTCACTCAGGGGCTTTCTCATCACTGCATGGAGCCTCGTTCGGCGCTGGCATACTGGCAGAATGGTAAGTGCTTTGTGCACGCATCAAGCCAGAGTCAATCCTTCCCAGTTCCTTTTTTGGCTGGGTACATTGGTATTGAGCCGAAGGATCTAGTCTTTATCGCTGAGTATTGTGGAGGGGGGTTTGGCTCTAAGGGGACTGCCTATACGGAACAAGCGATACCTGCACATTTGTCCAAGAAGATTGGCCGGCCTGTCATGATGCGAATAAGTCGAGCTGAAGAGTATTTTGTGGGCTGCGCTAGACCCGGGTTCCAGGGACGAATCAAGATGGGATTTGATAAGAAGGGCCGGATCTTGGCGCTTGACTTGTATATTGTTCAGGAGAACGGCCCGGATACTGGGTTTAATGATTATTTCTACGCGGCAGATGCTGTTTGGATGGTGTACACCCCAGAATCGATGCGTGCAAGAGGAATTCCCGTTAACACGAATACGCCTCCGAGAGTGCCGCAGAGAGGGCCGGGTCAAAATCAAATTGCCTGTGTGGTTGAACCTTTGTTGGATAAAGCGGCGGCGGAACTTGGAGTTAGTCGACTGGATATTCGCACCATTAATTCGCCGAATAATGGCACCTTGTATGGGCCGCAGAAAAGCAAGGTGACAAGTGCTTATTTGAAAGAAGCCTTGGAACTTG
>CAZYHH010000205.1:0-6002 GCA_964647295.1 uncultured Pseudomonadales bacterium | reverse complement strand
CTGTCTTTTGCTGAAGTGGGTAGGTTATTGGATGCTCCTGATGTATCCAAGGCAGTAGGTTTTCGAGACCGGACGATGTTGGAGCTGCTATATGCTTGCGGTTTGAGAATCACTGAACTGGTTACTATCGAATTTAAGCAAGTTAATTTACGTCAGGGCGTGATCAGGGTGATGGGGAAAGGGGCTAAGGAACGATTAGTCCCGATGGGCGAAGAAGCGTTAGTGTGGATGAACAAATATATCAATGAAGTTAGAAGGGATTTTGTAAAATCAGATAGCAATTATCTGTTTTTGACTAATAGAGGTGGGAGCATGACCCGCCAAAACTTTTGGTACGCTATTAAGAAATATGCGTTGGTAAGTGGAATAAATACAGATATTTCGCCGCATACCCTTAGGCATGCCTTTGCTACGCACTTGTTAGACAACGGCGCAGATTTAAGGGCCGTGCAGATGATGCTTGGACACAGTGACCTGTCGACAACACAGATTTATACGCATATAGCGCAGGAAAGGCTGAAGGGATTGGTCTTGGAGCATCATCCCAGAGGCTAGAAAAGAATAAAATAATCGATCGATAGCCGCTATGATAAGAGAGAACACCTGTGTTGGCGCAACTCTTGGAGTGATTGGTATGTGGTGTAATAAAAAGCAATATTTATTGGTATTGGTATTGGTGGCATCTTTAATGCCGGTTGGAGCGTGTCTTTCGGATGATAAGAGTGATGCAGGTTTGCTCGTAGTCGAGGAGAAACTTAAGAATCTACGACCTGATTTACCTATAAATGATGTATATGAGAGCCCGGTGCCTGGAATTGTAGGCGTTGACTTGGAAGGCGGAACGACGCTGTATGCTACCCAAGACGCTAAGTTCATGTTTGCTGGCGATTTGTATGCCCTTGGCTCGGACATTACTAATCAGACTGAAAACCGCCGGAACAAAGTTCGTAAAAAAATCATTGCTGATCAGCCTTTGAATAATATGATCATATTTTCTCCTAACAAGCAGGTCAAAGCATACGTTAACGTGTTTACTGATGTGGATTGTGGGTATTGCCAAAAACTACATAGCCAGATTAACGACTACAACGATCTAGGTATAGAGATTCGTTATTTAGCCTATCCTCGCGCCGGTCTTGAGGGCGAAACATATACCAAGACCGTTTCAGCATGGTGCGCTAGCGACCGGCAGGGCGCGATTACCGCACTTAAATCCGGCGTTCAGATTCCGACCCGACAATGTGATAGTCCGGTCAAGGAGCACTATTTGATTGGCCAAGCGATAGGAATTAAGGGAACACCTGCGATTGTCACATCGTCAGGAAAAATGTTGCCAGGTTATTTGCCGCCCGACAGGCTGGCAGAAGAATTGGACATTTGAGATATGTGTTGCTGTTTATCGCTTGGGATCTTTTTTAGGCGGAGAATTAGTTGAAGGAGCTCAGGTTAGGAATAGCGGGTTTAGGTGTGGTGGCTCAAGGCTTGTTAAGTATCATCCAAAATAATGGCCAATTGATTGCACAAAGAACTGGTACATGGTTAAAGGTGGTGCGCGTGGCGAGCAGGACTGAGAAGCCCGAGGTAGACTTGCTAGGAGCGAGTTTTTCAAAGTCCGTTGATGAACTATGGAAAGACCCCCATGTCGATGTGATTGTCGAATTGATGGGAGGTGTGGATACTGCGAGGGACTTAATTGTAAATTCTCTGAATAACGGTAAGAAGGTGGCGACCGCTAACAAGGCGGTTATAGCTTTGCATGGCGACGAATTAATAAGTGACGATACGATTGGTCGATTGAAGTTTGAAGCTTCAGTGGCGGGTGCAATACCGATCATTCAGATGTTGCAAACAGCGCTCGTGGCTAACCAGTTTGCTCAAATTGTTGGCATCATTAATGGGACCTGTAACTATATTCTCACGGCGATGCAGGAAAAGTCTTTGTCATTCGATTCTGCATTACAAAAAGCTCAAGAATTGGGCTTTGCAGAGGCGGATCCTTCGTTTGATATTGAAGGAATTGATGCGGCTCATAAATTGACGATCCTTTTGTCTCTGGCGTTTGGAAGAAAGTTTGATTTTGAAAAAATCTATGTTGAAGGGATTACTTCGATTTCTGAAGAGGACATTCGATATGCCGAAGAGCTCGGTTACCAGATAAAGCATGTCGGGATTATTAAGAATGATGGTCAATTGCTCGAGGCTAGAGTTCATCCAGCTTTGATACCAAAAGAACAGTTACTAGCCAGCGTGCTTAACGAGCAGAATGCGGTGCATGTGAAAGGAGATTCTTCTGGAGACATGCTGTTTAGTGGTCCAGGAGCTGGCAGTTTGCCAACAGCTTCTGCAGTTGTTTCAGATTTGGTGGCTTTTGCCACAGATGATGAAAAGCCGATAAGCGAAACAAACATTATAAAATCAGTTAATAAAAGCTCTTATGAGCTAGTTTCTATGGATAGGGTTTGTGTGCCCCATTACCTCAGGATACTTACGGAGGATAAGCCGGGTATTATGGCAAAGATCACCAGCATATTGTCCGAGTTCGATATCAGTATAGAAGCGGTAATTCAGAAAGGGTCGGGCACTAGCTTAAGTCATGTTTCGATAGTTATATTGTCTAATGCAGTCAGAGAGTCCGTGATGAGAGAGGCGGTTGTCAATATTGAGAGCCTATCGGAAGTTTCCAAGGGCATCATAGATATAAGAATAGAAAACATGTCTCAAAAAGAGTCGTAGCCAAGATCGAAATCATTACTCGAAATTCAGAGGTAAGAACCCTGCTGAATGGTGACCCTGTTCTCGATCGGATTTTAACAAGTCGCGGTATATTAACGGTGAATGACCTTGATCGGTCTTTGACCGCGCTCCATGACCCAATAGGTATCCCGGATATAGAGATAGCGGCCGAACGGTTAGTAGATTCACTGGTCAACCAGGAACAGATTGTAGTCGTTGGGGATTTTGATGCTGACGGCGCAACCTCGGTGGCCTTATGTATTTTGTGCTTGAAGTCTTTTGGTTTTGAACAAGTTGATTACATAGTTCCGAACCGGTTCGAGTTTGGTTATGGGCTTTCGCCTGAGATCGTAAAACTTGCACTCACACTCAATCCCAAACTGATATTAACTGTTGATAATGGTACCTCCAGCATCGAAGGGGTTGAGTACGCTAATTCATTGGGAGTCGATGTGGTGATAACGGATCATCATCTACCAGGATCAGTAAGGCCTAACGCCTATGCGCTGGTGAACCCTGTTCTGGCTGAGTCAAGCTTTCCCAGCAAGTCTATGGCCGGAGTCGGTGTGGCCTATTATTTGATGGGAGTAGTTCGGCGGTTATTGCGTGAGAGGGATTGGTTTGAAAAAAATCGATCGGAACCGAATCTCGCAGATTACTTGGACCTGGTTGCATTGGGGACTATCGCCGATGTAGTTCCTCTAGACAAAAATAATCGAGCGCTAGTGTATAACGGAATCAGACGCATTCGCGCGGGCAGATGCAGGCCTGGTATTAAGGCGATCGCCGAAATCGCTGGTCGAGAGTTGTCCAATCTTTCATCCCAAGATCTCGGTTTTTCTGTTGGTCCAAGACTTAATGCAGCCGGGCGACTTGATGACATTTCCTTGGGCATTCAATGTTTGCTCGAAAACGATCTCGAAAAGGCGCAAACGATTGCAAGTTCATTAAACCAACTCAACAAGGAGCGTCGGGAAATAGAAGGAGAAATGGTTTTACAAGCCAAGGCATTGATTAGTGGTCAAGATTTAGACTCCACTCGATGTGGCTTGGCGATTTACGATGCATCTTTCCATCAGGGGGTGATTGGTATTTTGGCAGGGAGGATAAGAGAGAAAACGAATCGACCTGTAATAGCATTCGCAGATGATATCGACACAAAGAACGGAGAATTAAAAGGCAGCGCCAGGAGCATAGAGGGGCTGCATATAAGAGATTTGCTGGATAAGATTGCCGCTAATAATCCAGGACTTTTGCTTAAGTTTGGCGGGCACGCAATGGCTGCCGGTTTGTCCATCAAAAAGGTTCACCTTGAAAGATTCGGGTTAATTTTTGATAAGTTGGTAAAAGCTTCAGTGGACCCTGACTTGTTAAACAAACGGATACTAAGTGATGGTCAGTTGAGCGCCGAGGAGTTGTCTCTCGGTTTGGTCGCTGCAATCGAGGATGCGGGTCCTTGGGGAAACGAGTTTCCCGAGCCGGTTTTTGATGGGCTTTTTGATTTGGTTAGCCAACGTGTGGTTGGCCAAGAGCACCTAAAAATGGTGCTAGCGAACGGTGATCGTCTTGTCGACGCGATTGCATTTCGACAAGCTTATTTAGATGACAACCCTGAAAGGGTGCACGTGGTCTATAAACCGCAGATCAATCGATATGCGGGAGCAGAGACGCTTCAGCTGTTAGTGGAGTACATTGGAGCTATCGCTTAGAATTGATTCTGTAATTCTTGGTAGCTTGTTTGACTCACTATTATTTTTGGAAATGCGATGACTGAGATCACTACTATTCGAGAAAAAGCAAAAAACTTAGTGGAGCGTGACGGGCTGTTGAGGGGGTATCTTTGACTTGCCGGGAAAGCGACTTAGATTAGAAGAAGTAGAAAGAGAGCTGGCCCAGCCCGGTATTTGGGAAGACCCGGGGAAGGCGACGCAGTTGGGCACAGAACGAGCTAGTTTGGCTAGAATTGTTGATGTCTTGGGAGGATTGCATGATTCCATCAAAGATCTCACTGGATTAGCGGAAATTGCCCTGGAAGAAGAGGATCATCAATCTCTAGCGGAAGTTTTTTCTGAAATGTTGTTGCTAGAAGCTGATCTTGCTCAACTTGAATTTCAAAGAATGTTCAACGGTGAGATGGATGCTAATAATACTTATCTAGAAATTCAGTCTGGGTCTGGAGGGACTGAAGCTCAGGATTGGGCGGAAATGTTATTAAGGATGTACTTAAGGTGGGCGGAAAAACACGATTTCAAGGCACAAGTAATAGATCTGTCCCCCGGAGATGTGGCAGGCATTAAAGGGGCTACTGTTCTGATTCGGGGTGAATTTTCTTATGGTTGGTTAAGAACAGAAACCGGTGTTCATCGTTTAGTCAGGAAATCACCATTCGATTCGGGAAATCGGAGACACACTTCTTTTGCCTCGGTTTTTGTCTCCCCGGAAATAGATGAGAACATTGAAATTGAGATCAATCCTAGTGAAGTCAGGGTGGATACCTATCGTGCAAGCGGAGCTGGCGGGCAACATGTTAATCGTACCGATTCTGCTGTAAGGCTTACTCACTTGCCGACGAATACCGTTGTTCAGTGTCAGAGCGAACGTTCTCAACATCAAAATAAAGATAATGCTTATAAACAGTTAAGGGCCAAATTGTATGAAATGGAACTTCAACAAAGACGACTTGAACAACAGGAAATAGAAGACTCAAAAGCCGATATTGGTTGGGGAAGCCAAATTCGTTCGTATGTGTTAGATCAATCTAGAGTGAAAGATCTTAGGACTCAGGTGGAAAGCTCGAGCCCGAGTTCGGTTTTGGATGGTGAGTTGGATATGTTTATCGAAGCGAGCTTGAAGGCTTCTCTTTAGAAATAAACCTAGGAATCGATATGACTGAAGAAAGAGATATTCGTCTCAATCGACAAAGAAAAATGGAACAGTGGCTTGATTCTAGTGGGGGGTATGTTAATTCTTTTCGCAGACAAGACTCTGCAGAAGACTTGCAGAAAAAATATAGAGAAGTGGATAAATCAGAACTCGAAAAGATCGCAGACTCGAGTTCAGTTTGTGGCCGAGTGATGTTTAAGCGTGTAATGGGTAAAGCGAGCTTCGTTTCGATCCAGGATTTTTCTGGTCAGATTCAGTGCTACTTAACTAAAGAGAAGGTAGGAGAAGAAAAATATCAGGGAATCCTAGTTCTGCTAGATATATGTGACATTATTGGTGTTAAATGCGTGATGATGAGATCCAACAAAGGAGAGTTGACAGTATCA
>CAZYHH010000204.1:0-6037 GCA_964647295.1 uncultured Pseudomonadales bacterium | reverse complement strand
TCTTTTACGACACGATCTAAGCCTTCGTGATTTAGATCGATGGCCGCGACCAAAGCCCCCTCATTGGCGAAGAGCTTAGCAGTTGCCTCTCCCATACCGCTCGCAGCACCCGTGACAATCGTTACATATCCCGATATTGAGCGACTAAAATTTGTTAATGCCATTCTCTACCTCCTTCCATATCTACCGACTCTAGGTTTAGGATGGACTAATTGCAAATAGCAGACGTACGAACCGAAGAACACCCTTGGCAAAAAATCTAGGCGTAAATATGCGCCCGTTGAAAAAAACAAAAATGGAAATGAGTCAGGGTTAAAAGTGGTGGGTCGTCTGGGGTTCGAACCCAGGACCAACGGGTTAAAAGCCCGGTGCTCTACCAGCTGAGCTAACGACCCCTGATACTTCTGCAGCGCGGAGAATTGTAGTCATGCCGTTTGCTTTAAACAACCCCGTGACATTTAAAAAATGTCGTTCGGTACTCGAGTAGCTAGATACAATCAGGATTTACTATTGAATCTCAGCGGAGTATCTTGAAGCTAAGCCGGCTGCAGAACTTTCAGGGTAATCTCGCTGTACCTGCTCTAAATACTTCAACGCTGCCTGATTGTCCCCTAATGCAAAATAAACCACTCCTAGTTTATACATCGCGTCAGGTACTTTCTGATGGTCAGGATATAAGTTGATTACTTGAATAAACGCTTGCCTAGATTGTTCGTGGTCGCTCTGCGCCAAATATAGTTCTCCTATCCAATAAAACGCATTTGGCGTGTACTGTCCATTAGGATAATTTACAATAATTTGTTCAAAACCAAGCAATGATTCCTCATATCGACGATTTCTCATCAAATCAAAAGCATACTGGTATGCTTCTCGTTCATCCGAAAACTCGGTAACGGGCTCTGAATCGCCCCCGGTGTCCTCTCTAATTGAAGCCACCTTAGAGCCTCGATTTTCCGGACCATCCAATTCCAATAATCTACCGTCGAGATCTAAGTACTGCTCCTTTTGACTGCGTTCCAACCGCTTAATCAGATAGCTTTGTTCTTCGATGGTTCCACGAAGTTCTTTTAACTCCTGTTGCAGGACTTGGATTCTATAAAACAGTTCCGATAACCTACCCGATTCGACTGGCTGAAAGCCATCAGCTTCTTCGACGGGATTATTCGCTAAGTCAGACTGGGCAAGAACCAGGCCATTTAGCAAAAAACAAACAAGGCCTACAAACAAAAAGGGTGCGCATTTAAACAAAATGGACACCCTTTACAATGACCTTATCGATAAGACAGAACAGCCCTTCGGTTTCTGGACCACGATCCTTCGTTATGTCCTGGATCTGCTGGCTGCTCTTCACCATAACTAACTGTTTCAAGCTGCCTTGAAGATACCCCTGCTGAACGCAGAAAACTTCGAACTGCATTTGCACGCTGCTCACCCAGCGCCAAATTATACTCTCGCGTACCACGCTCATCACAGTGTCCCTCTATCACGAGACTTCGACTGGAATTTCTTCTCAAGATTTTGGCATGAAGTTCAAGAGAGGATAAGTCACTCTCGCTCAAAACCGCTTTGTCATACTCAAAATAAAATGTACGAGAAATCGGGCGCCCTCTTGAATCAATCGGATCAAGACCTCCAGGCGCAAAATCGACGGGCGCTTTAGCCTTTGGCTTTGAAGGCGGGGCAGGATCTTCTACCGGTTCTTGTTGTTGGACAGGTTCTTGCGAAGTCGAAGAACAACCAACAAGCAGGAATAAACCCACGAAAAATGCGACCATCAAATGTAGTCTGGGATGTAGCTCATTTTGCATTACCATCTCCTCAGTTGAGTATTAAGCAATCTAACCCTTCTATTCTAGATTGTTATTACCACTTTTTAAATCCATCATTAAACGGCGACCAAGCAGGCTCTCGAACGTCTCCTAACGAAGAAGGTAGCCGATACTTAACCCGTCCGTCTATTGAAACTACCGCTAGTATACCCCGACCCTGGTTCTGCGTCGCATAAATTAACATCGTCCCATTAGGTGCTAATGAAGGAGATTCATCCAATGACGTCTCGGTAAGAACTTGCAAGTTGTCTCGTTCCAGGTCCTGCCATGCGATATGAAAAACACCATCTTTTCTATGTACAAAAACCAAATGCCGTCCGTCAGGTAAGAGTCGCGCTCGAGCATTGTAATCTCCTACAAAGGTCAATCTCTCAATAAAATTTGTCGCTAACTCGACACGATAAATTTGTGGCCTACCACCTCGATCCGAAGTGAAAATAATACTTTTTCCGTCTGGAGACCAACTAGGTTCTGTATCTATAGCATGGTGTCTGGTCACCCTGCGCAAGGCTTTCGTTTCGAGGTCCATTATGAATATTTCAGGGTCTCCATCTCTAGACAACACTAAAGCGAGACTTCCACCATCCGGAGAGAAAACGGGAGAACCATTAATTCCTTTAAAATTGGTGATACGCTTTCGATCAGAGCCATCAACTGCCTCTATAACGATAGAGGGCCTTCCAGTCTCAAAAGTGACATAAGTGACCCGATTGCCGTCCGGCGACCAGCTCGCTGATAGTATCGGCTCAGCTGATTCGATAAGCGTTCTAGTTCGCTCTCCATCAGAATCTGCTATTTGCAAGCTATAAGTTGCTTTGGTTGTCCCAGCATTTTTGGCTAATACGTACATGATTTGGGTGGAAAACGCTCCCCTAATACCGGTCACTCGCTCATAGACCAAATCTGAAACCTTATGAGCAACATCCCGCCAATGAACTAGATCAACCGAAAATCTTCGAGTTTCAATTTTTCGCTCATTGATAACATCATATAGCTCAAACAAAACGGACACTTTGTCATCGATCGACAGAGAGGCGTTCCCAATTAGTAAGTAATCTGTTTTAAGAATCCGCCAATCTCTGAAAAAGACTCCATCAGCATTAGAAGGGTAAGAAAGCATATTTGCAGTCGGTAAAGGCTGGAATTGTCCGCTACGAACTAAATCAAAGGCGATAATTTCCGATAGATTGACCTGGCCTGAAAGCCCTGAATCCATCTTAAACGGCACTACAGCAATTCTGACCGGATCATCCTGACCCTGATCAATAATGATCGTATCCAAGCTGCCATGGGCCAAAGAATGCAAAATCAACAACAAACAACAACCGACCAAATGCAATATCTTGTTCACTCGAACATCTCCTGCAAATTCATATCATGGCCCCCCACTCCTGCCTCCAGCATATCCTATCGCAACAAATCTTCCGGCCTAAATAAGAAAAAAAACTTCCTGAAATATTCTTCAAACAATCGGCTTTCATCAGGCACTTCAAACCTGCCGGATCTCATCACTGCCTGTTCAGCTGACCGGTCGAAGGCCACCAAACCAGAAGACTCTACTACGGTTACAGAAACCACCTCACCAGTGGGTATAAGCTCCACCAACAATTTTGCTTGCATACCGTTTCTGGCACTGGGTGGCCGTCTCCATTTTTTTCGAACCTGTTCATAAATCTTAGCCTGATATGAGACCGCTATTTGTTCGTTGGTAGCATTTTCTAATTCTAAAACCTCTTGGTTCATGGTCGCCTCCCAATTGGACCGAGAAAGTTGATCCAATAGCTCTCGTCGCGCTAGCTGCTCATCTTCATGATGGTCAGTTTTGTCGAGTCGATCTTTTTCTTGCACAGGTTCGACGGACTGCTCAGATTTCGAATCTGGTCGCTGGATTCTTTCCAATTGAGAGGGGGGTGGATTTTTTTTTATTTCAGGTTTTTGTTTAACGACCAATTTTGGCTTTAGTACCAGTAACTGAGCATTTATCGCCTTAAATTCAACGAGTGAAGAAGATTCATTGCTTTGTGACCAATTACGATTAACAAAGAAAAATATGACGAGATGCAAGACCAACGCCAAAAGTAAAGGCCCGGCATACTTTAGGGTCCAGATAGGCATCTTTTACTTTAAGTCGGGCGGGTCCGTAATCAAACCAACGCTGCGAGCACCTGCGCCCTGCAAAATGGTCATCACCTCAATTACCTCACCATATGCCAATTGTTGATCGGCCCGCACATAAACGGGAAGTTCCTGTCGCTCTCTCAGGATTTTTCCAGCCTGCTCACTGAGGGAAAAAATTGTGACCCTTGAGACCGACTGATCATTTTGGTCTATCCCGATGTTCAAGAATAGTGCGCCGTCGGCTCTCATTGATATTACCAGCGGATCATCCTGATCCCCCGGAACGGCTTTGGAGGGCGCTTTAGGTAAATCTACGATCACACCCTGAGTGAGCAGTGGTGCTGTTGCCATAAAAATAACCAACAAAACCAGCATGACATCTATGTAGGGCACTACGTTGATTTCGGACATCGGCTTTCGCTTGGCTGACATTTCTTACCTCCAAAACAATTAATCTTTAGTCTGACTATGCGCTGCTCTGTGTAAGATCGTAATCAGCTCATCACTAAAAGTCTGATACAAATCAGCAATCGAATCTGATTTTGCCGAAAAGCGGTTATAGCCAATGACCGCGGGGATTGCAGCAAATAGGCCCATAGCAGTCGCGATTAAAGCCTCTGAAATACCTGGCGCAACAGAGGCCAGCGTCGCTTGGCTCATATTTGCCAAAGATCTGAAAGAGTTCATGATTCCCCAAACCGTACCAAACAAGCCCACGTACGGACTAGTTGATCCAACTGTGGCCAAAAATGCCAGATTTGTTTCCAAACGAGCCTCTTCTCGATTAAGCGCTACTCTCATCGCCCTCTGAACGCCCTGCATCACGGCTTCAGGATCAGCCTCTGATTGTTCTGATAATCTCAAAAATTCTTTAAACCCCGACACAAAAATATTTTCAATGCCATTTAGATCTTCGTCACTCTCTAGCTCATTGTAGAACTGCCTGAGATCAATACCCGACCAAAAGTGATCTTCAAAGGCCTCATACTCTATCTGAGCTCTCCTCAACGAAAACCATTTTTGAAAAATCATCATCCAAGAAACAATAGATACGATCATCAGTAACAGCATTACCAGCTGCACGAGAAGACTGGCGTTAGCGATTAATTCAAATATTGATAATTGACTCGGCATCTACTCTCTCAATCTAGTTGCAGTTGATCTTGACCCTTAGTCATTGTATCCGTCTCACCAGTGTCGATGTTTTTTTCTATTCCAAAGTGAGTGTAACTCTTTTGTGTCACAGTTCTTCCGCGCGGAGTCCTAACCAGATACCCTTTCTGGATTAAATAGGGCTCGATCACCTCATCTATAGTATCTTTTTCTTCATTGAGCGACGCGGCCAAGGCCTCAAGGCCAACGGGCCCACCCTGAAAATTATCTATGATCATCGATAACAGTTTACGGTCCATCGCATCCAAACCTTCTTTGTCTACTTTCAATAAATTAAGCGCTTGATCTGCCAAAGAAGATGTAACAACACCATCTGCCTTCACTTCAACAAAATCTCTTACCCGCCTTAAAAGACGATTCGCAATACGTGGAGTTCCCCTCGATCGTCTAGCTACTTCCTGACAGCCTAACTCGTCGATTGGCAAAGCTAATTTTGATGAAGAACGTTGCACAATTTCCGACAATTCTAGCTCGGTATAAAAGTCGAGCCTTTCTACAATCCCGAATCTATCTCGTAACGGGCTAGTCAGAAGTCCCGCCCTGGTCGTCGCTCCTATCAAAGTGAAAGGCGGAATATCAAGCTTTAGGCTCCTCGCCGCAGGCCCTTCACCAATTAAGATATCCAGTTGAAAATCTTCCATAGCTGGATACAAAATTTCTTCTACGACAGGATTCAAACGATGGATTTCATCGACAAAAACAACATCGCCTTCGTTCAAATTGGTCAACATCGCTGCCAGATCACCAGGCTTTTCTAAAACGGGCCCAGAAGTCGCCTTAATATCCACTGACATTTCGTTAGCAATGATATTGGCCAATGTGGTTTTTCCCAATCCCGGAGGGCCAAAAATTAATACGTGGTCAAGAACCTCACTCCGACCAAGCGCAGCTTGGATAAAAATCTCTAGCTGCTCTTT
>CAZYHH010000203.1:0-6043 GCA_964647295.1 uncultured Pseudomonadales bacterium | reverse complement strand
AAGCAATCTCCGAATTCGACGGCATTGATGGGGTCTATGCTAACGCAGGGGTTCCCGGCGGCGGGAAACCTTTTACTGAGCTCTCTGTTGAGGACTGGCAGCATACTCTAAACGTCAACACTATCGGCGTCTTTCTGGCCGTCAAACACACAGTACCGCACCTCACCAAACAAGGTAGCGGTTCGCTGTTAGCCACTGCGTCAGTAGCTGGGATCAGAGCTAATGCTGGCGGCGTAGACTATAGCGCGAGCAAAGCAGGTGTTATTAGTATCGTGCAGACCGTTGCCTACCAGCTTTATGGTACCGGTATCAGAATAAACAGCATCTGCCCTGGCCTCATAGAGACAGGCATGACTAAACCCATATTCGAAAGGGCCCGTAATAAAGGAAATAAAGGCCGAATCGGACAGATTAATCCGACCGCCCGCTACGGCGATCCTACTGAGATAGGCGAAATGGCCTGTTTCTTGTTAAGTGATCGAGCTAGCTATGTGAACGGCCAAGCTGTGCCAGTCGACGGTGGGCTATCGGCTTCCCATCCTTGGGTTTATCCAAGAACAGAATAGGCTGAAAACTTATCTAAAAAGATTCTTCAGAAAAATCCATCAATACCTCTGACGCGCACGAGATACTTTTTTCAAGCGAAAGCGTCTTAGGAAGCAGCCGGCTAAAAAAGAACCTGGCCGTTTCCTTCTTTGCAATACCAAACTCGTCGTTCAAAGCAACTAAAGACATGCGCGCCCAGAACCAGGCATAACAGGTCAGACCCACTAGTTCCAAATAGTCTGTCGAGACAGCCCCGGGCAAATCAGGATCGGCTTGACTCCTTTGGACAATGCCATCGGTCACCACCATTAACCTAACAAAATTTTCTTCTAACAAAGCCCGATAGGCTAGGTCGAATTCTACAGATCTCATATACTCTACAAAATCACGCATGCCTTGGCCGCCATCCTTTAGGATCTTACGAGCCACAAGATCAAATGCCTGCACTCCATTCGTTCCTTCATATATTTGTGCGATACGCGCGTCACGAACAATTTGTTCAACTCCCCACTCTTTGACATAACCATGACCACCAAAAACTTGCTGTGCCATTAACGCGCCATCAAATCCTTTGTCACTCAAGAATGCTTTAGCCACCGGAGTCAATAAATCAACGAATTTCTGCGCCTGCTTATCATTTTTATACTTAGCGATATCCAGTTGCATGCCTACAAACAAACCAAAGGCTCTTCCTGCCTCGTTATAAGCCCGCTGAACCAACAACATTCTCCGAACATCTGCATGCACCAGCAACGAATCAGCCTCTCCCTCGTTATTTTGTGGGCCACGTGCAGACCTGCCCTGCACACGTTCTTTCGCGTAAGATGCTCCCTGCTGATAAGCCAAGTCTCCTGAACCCAAACCCTGCAAGCCAACTGACAGTCGCTCGTAGTTCATCATTGTGAACATTGCACTTAGCCCTTGGTTTTCCTCACCCAGCAGGTACCCCTGAGCTTGATCGTAGTTAATAACCGAGGTAGCACTGCCCTTAATACCCATTTTGTGCTCCAAAGAACCGCTCGCCCAGCTGTTGCGCGCGCCTAGATTCCCACTTTCATCTATCAAAAATTTGGGAACGATAAACAAAGAGATCCCCTTGGTCCCGGGTGGTGCATCGGGCAATTTAGCCAATACCAAGTGAATGATATTATCCGCCATATCATGCTCACCACTCGTGATAAAAATCTTGGTCCCCGTAACTAGATAACTTCCATCGGCTTGAGGTTCTGCCTTTGTTCTTATTAGACCAAGATCTGTTCCAGCATGAGATTCTGTAAGCGCCATCGCACCCGTCCAAGTGCCTGAATATAACCTAGGCAGAAAGCTCTGTTTTTGGGACTCGGTGCCATGCGAGTCTATGCATAAAGACGCGCCAACCGTGAGTGTTCCATAGAGATATAGGCTCGCGTTGCTAGCCCAAAACATCTCCTCGATAAGACAGCCCAACATTTTAGGCAGACCCTGACCCCCGAAATCCGGATTTCCAGAAACGGCTAACCAACCGCCAGATGTTAACTGAGCGAAGGCTTGTCTAAATTCTGTAGGAGCTTTGACAGCACCACCATTCCAGTCGCAATCTTCATAACTAGATTCTTGAAACGATTCAAATAAGACCTCACTTGAAAGACGGGCACCCTCCGAAAGCACTGCCGCAACAACAGAACGATCGACGCCTCTAAATTCAGGTATTTGCTGCCATACCTTCTCGACATCAAACAAATCAAATAATAAGAAATTCGCATCACTTTCTGGTGCCGAATAAATCAACTCGTTACTGCCCTTCTAAAAAAAACCATGCTCACTAAAATTAAATGAGCAGTCAATGGATCAGCAACAATTTTTGATAAGATCTAACAGTTTAATCTTACATACGGTTTTTGAATTACTTGTATCCACCCTTTGAAAACTTAGGACCTGAAACTATTCTAGCCGCTCTGGAGTCAGTGGGATTTGAGCCGAATGGCAGCTTACTTGCCCTGAATAGCTATGAAAATCGAGTCTATCAAGCACAAACTGAAAGCCTCGAGTTCTATGTCGCAAAATTCTACAGGCCCGAGCGTTGGACTTATGAAGCGATAGAAGAGGAACACGATTTTTCTTATGAACTCCTAGATTCCGATATAAGTGTTGTTGCTCCCATACAAATAGATGGTTCAACAATATTTGATTTTGCAGGATACCATTTTGCTATTTTCCCGAGGCAAGGCGGTCACCCCCCAAACTTGGAGAACAAAGACGATTTAGAGGTTTTATCCAGGAGCATTGCCCGTATTCATGCGATAGGCTCAAAGAAACCTTTTAAACACAGAGAAATATTCTCGATGGATCGTTTAGGAACAAGAAGTCGAGAATTTATTCTAGGTAGTGACTTCCTGCCTCCTGAATTGGTGGAGGCGTACGCCTCTACATCGCATAACCTTTTAAGTGCTATAGACCCAAGCCTCATCGAATCGCAGCAAATTCGAATCCATGGGGATTGTCATATGGGAAACGTACTCTGGCGAAACGATATTTCGCATTTTGTCGATTTCGATGATTGCTTAAACGGTCCGCCCATTCAGGACCTTTGGATGTTACTAAGTGGCGAAAGACAAGATCAACTCAATCAGGTGAACACTATATTAGACGCCTATAATGAATTCTATGACTTCAATCCGTCTACCTTGAACATTATCGAGCCGCTCAGGACATTACGAATGATCCACCACGCGGCATGGATTGGTAAGCGTTGGGAGGACCCTGCTTTTCCTCTCGCCTTCCCCTTTTTCAATTCAGCAAAATATTGGTCCGATCATATCCTCACACTCAAAGAACAAGAATCAAAATTGGTGGAAGAACCGCTCTACTATCTATGACCTCAATGTGACCGATTAAAGCAAATCTCGTTTGTTTTTTAGAAGATTCGCATATTGCAACAAATAAAAGGGTCGTTCTTCTACAGAGCAAAGATCCAGATCTTGCAACATGGTCTTTAAAGCATGGCTTGATTGCTCGCTACTCGGGCTTGCCAATCCCTGAAACGATTGATCAGTTAACGATAACCTCTGGGCACTCTCAGAATGAGTAGGGAACTCTCTCAAATTAGAAACTATCCTTTTATCAATTTCGCCACAAATGTCTTCCAAGTCATTCGTTTTATTCGTCAGTGGTGCCGACAGCGAGATATGAACGCGGCCCTTGTAGCCAACTATTCCTAAAAGCATGCTCTCTAGATCCTCTTTTGGGGTTTTTTCATAACGTCCTCTTTGTTGGATCATTGATAGCTCGTGGGCCTTTTTTATGGCACATGGATCCACTTCATAACTTACAGAAACCGGCACGATGGACACATTCTGCATTAGTGCTGATAACCCTCCTTTGTCCTTGTGCGCCAATGCCAGCATTTTTAGAACAGCAGGGTCAGTTCGGTCATAACCATCCTTTGATCGCCCGTCTTTCTGAGCAATCCAAACCGAGTGCCCATTTCTTAGAGAACGCCAAACAAACTGACTTGTTTTTTCCATATAACGATAACGCTGGCGCGCAGTTTCTCCAGCGCGTTTGACGATAAAGCTCTTATTAATGCGCATTAAATCTGCTGCGTAGGACCAAGAAAACAAATTATCGCCAACTGCTACTCGTGCTGTCTCATGGCCCGATTGTTTCAGAAAATAGTTCAGACAAGCCGAGTCCAAGACGATGTCCCGATGATTAGAGATAAAGAGATAAGGATGATCACCACTCAAATGTTCAAGACCTTCAATGGTCATCTTTTCCATCGTCTTTTCCGCCAACCGTTCAAAATAAGATGCCATTAAATCCTGGCAACCCTTTACAGTCCTCAAACCACTGGTTTGCCACTTAAAAATCAGAAGACTTAGACCACGGCCAATCGAAGAATATTTCATCATTTCAGGCATCAACCCCTGTGATAAAACAGCCACAAAATCTCTGTTCTTCTCCAGACGCGCTATGACCTCTCGAACTTCTCCATCCCGATAGGGTCGTATATCGTCAAACTCGCGTTGATCTGTTTTTAATGAATCAGGCAAAGACGTCATCGCATCTATCTCATGCTATGAACACGAGGTTAAAACACATCTATCATTAGATAAATCATCGAAAAAATCCCTATCTGATGTCGGCCCCTCAAACTAGACAATACCACGTAACGCTGCGCCAGCCGTAATCCAAACCCCTATCACCAACAACAAACCAAAGGCAGATCTCTTAAGATTATTTTCACTGAGCCTTGGCTGAAAGCGACGACCAAGCCACGTACCCAAAACAACCGCTGGTAGGCCTATCAACACAAATATAATAACCGGCTGAGTTAAATCTCCTTCGATTCCCACCAAAATAGTTCGAGTGGTTGTAGTTAAAATAAAACAAGCCAATAGTGTCGAACGTATCACCTCCATGGCCAAAGGCTGACGATAACCAAACCAGCCAAGCACTGGTCCACTGGCAGAAAACATTCCGCCGACGAGCCCACCAAAAGAACCAAAAATCCAAGTCACTATCGGCCCAGACCTATTATCATTAGGCTCAGGCTTTAAAACCATAGAAATACTACCAAAGGTAATGAATAAGCCCAGACATACTTCTAAAATCCACCTTGAATTTACATCGAGCCAGTTCATCAAGCTTAATCCCACAAAAATTGCAGGGACTTGGCCCAAACCAAGCCAGAAAAATAGACGTGTATCAATTAGAAAGTATTGGCCTCTCAGGGCCAATAGAACATTCAATATCGTCAACAAGCTAATCACTGCCGTCAAAAGCGGGATCTCTAAAATTCGGAATCCGCCCAAAACTGAAACAATAATCATGCCCATCGCAAATCCAGTAACAGACTGAAAATAGCTACCAAACAAGACAACAATTAGAAAAACAAGAACAACAGAGTAATCCACATCCCATTATATCCCCTTTTATCGACTAATCTGTTACTTTCCCAAATTTGAGGTTCCAATGGATTTACAATTAACTGGTAAAACCGCGCTAGTCACCGGTAGCTATCGAGGCACCGGATTAATTATCTGCAAGGCATTAATCGATGAGGGCGCAAACACGCTAGTCCACGGTATAAAAGCACCTCAAGCGGAAGAGGCCGTAGAGGAATTAGGGGGGGGCATCCCTATCAACGCCGACATCACGACACTAGACGGGTGCCAAACACTTATCGCGTCAGCGAGTCAGTATTCCGTGGATATCATCATCAACAATTATGGAACTGCAGATCCTAATTCGTGGCGAGACGGAGACAGCGATGCCTGGTTCTCTGCTTTTGAAAAAAATGTTCTCTCTGCTCAAAGGATAACCCATGGCCTATTACCAGCCATAGTAAAAAAGAAATGGGGACGTATCGTCAATCTTGGCACGACCGGGTCAACCAAACCCAACCGAAAAAATCCGGCCTATTATTCAGCCAAAGGAGCTTTGAGCGCCATGACCGTGAGCCTAGCAGCTGAACTAGCCAACTCTGGTATAACCGCCAATATCGTCTCTCCGGGAT